>JAGNDY010000034.1 GCA_018003655.1 Candidatus Nanopelagicales bacterium | reverse complement strand
CGGGGGAGCTTGAGTCGATGGCGCTGCGTACCCGCGTCATCGCCACCACAGTGGGCCCCTACGCCAAATACGGCCTGCCATTGGTTGAGGCATGTGCGAACGCTGGCACCCACTACGTCGACCTGACCGGTGAGGTGCTGTTTGTCCGGCGCTGCGCCGATCAGTTTGACGCAGCCGCCAAAGCAACTGGCGCGCGCATCGTCAACTCGTGTGGCTTCGACTCGATTCCCAGCGACCTAGGGGTTTTCCTGGCCTACCAGCAGGCGACTGCCGACGGTGCTGGGACGCTGACTGACACGACGCTCGTCGTCAAGTCGATGAAGGGCGGGTTCAGCGGCGGCACCATCGACTCGATGCGCACCCAGGTCGACGAGGTCAAATCTGATTCGTCTTTGCGCAAGCTGCTGGCCGATCCGTATTCCCTGAGCCCCGACCGCGAAAAGGTCTCAGCCGCTCGACAGCCGAAGGACACCGTGGTGGTCGAACGCTCGGCCGACCTCGGCGGTTGGATCGGGCCGTTCGTCATGGCGGCATACAACACCCGCATCGTTCGTCGCAGTGACGCCTTACTGGATTGGGCCTACGGCCCGGAGTTCCGCTACCGCGAAGTCAGCTTCTTCGGCAACGGCCCGACGGCACCGGCGAAGGCGGCCGCCATGGCGACCGGTCTTGGTTTCGCACTTGTTGGCATGGGCACACCAGGCCTACGAACGGTGCTCGATCGGGCGCTTCCTGATCCCGGCGAGGGTCCATCGGAGTCCGCCCGCAAAGCTGGCCGCTTCCGCATTGAAGTCAACGCAAAGACGACTAGCGGCGCCACATACGTCTCGACTATCGCCGCGAGCGGTGACCCTGGCTACGCCGCGACGTCGGTGATGATCTCTGAAGCAGCGCTGTGCTTGGCACTGGAATCGGATTCCCTACCTGATCGAGCAGGAGTGCTGACTCCGGCCACCGCGATGGGTGACCAGCTTGCCGAGCGCCTGCGCCGGGCGGACTTCACCGTTGAGGTGAAGAAGGTCTGACGCTGCTACGTCCCGACGTCAGCGATGCTCACCCGGGATGCGATCAGCGAGCAGTGGTTGCGTCGGATCCCACGTTGTCCCGTCACGTTCGTCTTGCCGGCGACGAGCCATTGCAGACAGTGCCTCAAGGACGACGCGGTTTCCCAGTAGCGCGGTGATGTCCGCGTGGTCGTACGGCGGCGAGACCTCGACAATGTCCATCCCGAAGACTGGGAGTTCGTAGCAGATACGGCGCACTGCGTCCAAGAGTTGCCGACTGCTCAGTCCGCCCGGTTCTGGTGTTCCGGTCCCCGGCGCATGGCCCGGATCGGTGACGTCGATGTCCACGGATAGGAACACCCCATCGCACTCGTCGAGGGCGATGGCGAAGGCCTCGGTCAGGCATTCGGTCAAGCCCCGCGAGACGATTTCGGTCATCTCGTAGGAGCGCATCTTCTGCTCAGCCATCCAGTCGAGAATGTCCGGTGGCGGCCAATACCCGCGCAGGCCGATTTGCAGGAACCGATCGCCGCGGGCGGCACCCGATTCAATCAACCGGCGCATCGGTTGACCGTGGCCGATTAGGGAACCGAACTCGATGTTGCCGGTGTCGGCGTGAGCATCGAAGTGAATGACTGCGACTTTGCCCCAGCCACGAGCCCGGGCGACGCCGGTGACGTCGGGCCACGTGACGGTGTGGTCGCCACCGAGGATCAGTGGGATTGCCCCAGCCTCGGCGACCTGCTGAACAGCGACCTCCAGGTCGCGGCACGAGCGGGCGGCGTCGCCGCTGTACATCTCAACGTCACCAGCATCGACAACCCGCATGTCTTTGAGGCCGTCGACGCGCATGGCCAGGCTTGGTCGCGACCCGTCGTGTTCCAGGTAGCACGTCTCCCGCAGTGCCTTCGGACCGAATCGAGCACCAGAGCGATAGGAAGTGCCACCGTCGAAGGGCGCGCCCATGATCACGACGTCTGCATCTTGGTACGTACTGACGTCGTCCAGGTCGCATTTGTCGACCCCGAGGAACGTGATGTCCGGGCCGAACTGAGTTCCGTAGCGGGTCACGGCACCCACCCTAGCCACTGCGCGGCAAACACGAAATTACGAGTCGAAGCCCAGTCCAAGTCGGTCCAGGGTACGCAACCACACGTTGCGTTGGCCAGCGTTTCGGTCGGCTCGGTCCAGCGACCATCTGGTGATGCCGATGCCCGCTGCTCGAATCGGCTCCGGCGGCCATGGCATCGGTTTGGTCTGAACCATCCGAAGGCGAGTTCGTTCAGTGTCGCGGCCGTCGAGTTGATCGAGCATCGTGAGGGCGGCGAATCGCGAGGCACCCACCCCCAACCCCGTGAAGCCGGCAACGTAGGCCGTCATCCCACGGTGGGCAGTGCCCCAGAAGGCACAGAATCGGGTACAGGTATCGATCGCGCCAGCCCACTTGTGAGTGAAGGTCAGGCCCTCAAGCTGCGGGAATGTCTGAAAGAAGTGCTCGGCGATCCGAGCCCAGGCCTCGGGTGAGTGTTCGTAGCTGGATCCGAAGCCGCTGCCCCAGTAGTACGCAGCGTCGTAGCCGCCCCACAGAATGCGGTTGTCAGCAGTTCGGCGGTAATAGTGGAACTGATTTCCGCTGTCGCCAATACCTTGCCGCCCGTCCCAGCCGATGCTCGCTTGTTGCTCGGGCGACAGCGGTTCGCTCATCAGCACGTAGTCGTAGACCGGAACGATGTACTGGCGCACGCGCCGCAGTAGTGACGGGTACGCGTTGGTTGCCAACGCGACCTTGCGGGCGTTGAGCTGGCCATACGGGGTGGTGGCCACCATGGCGTTGCCCCGACGGTCAAGTTCGGTGACTTCGGTGTTGTCGAAGAAGCGCACGCCGAGCGTCTGACAAACGTCGCGCAGCCCCCACGCCAGCCGGGCCGGATCTACCAGTGCGACGCCGTGCGGGTCGTAAAGACCGCCTTGGTAGGTGGGTGAGTTCGCCAGGTTTCGAACAGCGTCGGCATCCAAGAACTCCAACCGTTCGCCGAACGGCGCTGCGGCAGCTGCGAGGTCGCGCAGCTCATCGACTTGGTGAGGTGACGTGGCGACCGCGAGCTCGCCGGTGCGCTCGAAATCGCAGTCAATCTGGTGCTCGGCGATGGTTGCGGCGATCGCGTCCAGATTCTCGATGCCCATTCGGGTGATGGCTGCCAACTCGTCGGGCCAGCGTGCGAGGCCGTTTGGCAGTCCATGGGTCAGCGATGCCGCAACGAAGCCTCCGTTGCGGCCGGTGGCACCGGTAGCCGCGCAGTGCGCATCGACGACCACCACGTCCCGGCGTGGTTCCTGCTGTTTGGCCAACAAGGCTGTCCACAGACCCGTGAAGCCCGACCCGACGACCAGAAGGTCGGTGTCGGTACTACCAACGAGCGCCTCGGCCGGCTCGGGTCGTCGATCGGTATCAAGCCAGAACGGCGCCTGCTTGGCGTTGGCAACTGCGCGGCGCGACCGTGGCGTTCCTTCGCGTGCGAATGACATGAGGGCCCCTTGTGGGTGTGACGTGGCGCCCATCATCGCACCCGAGGGCGACGGCTACTCCGGTAGCGGTTCGACCGGGAGGATGACCTCATTACGTCGCAGGAACCAGGGGGTCCAGGGCGGGTCATACCGCGCGTACCGAGGGCTGCCGTTCACGGTAAAACCCGCGTCCGTCGCTGCGCGTGCGAGTTCCGACAGGTGACGCCGGTAGGAGTTGTGAGTCCACCGACCGCTGTAACCACGCGCCACTGCCCACTGAGCCGGTACTTGAGTCACCTTCACCTTGGGGTTCGACGGGCTCGGCATTGATTCGGCGGCTGAGCCGTTCGGCATGACAAAGGAAACTGCCTGGACCGATTCGTCGCCGGTTGGTTCCTGGATGACCGGTGAGGTCATGGCGATCTTCTCGCCGCTGCTGTTCGCGCCACCGATGAATGACACCAGTGACCGGAAAGCCTTGGTGCCAGCACTGTCAAACGAGGACAGCACCTCGACCTGCGCCACGACCGCTGCCGGATACTCACGAACCTCAAAGTCCGCGCGCTTGTCGATAACGGTGTACGCCTGCTGCTCGGTCATTGTTTCCCGCCGTCGTTGGATGAGTCGTCGTTGAACACTTCAGCGCCGTGAGACGACCGTCTATTCCTTTCACCTCGATCGTCAAGCCGATTCGGCGATGGCCGCTCAAGGCGAAGGCCGTTCGGCAGGAGGCTCCAAAGTCGGCGACGCGCAAGTCGCGGTCACGTTTTGGCTTGGTCATTAAGTACGGTTCGCGTGCGACCAATCGTCGACAACGTTCGACGGACGTCCAGCAGTTGGAGTCTCGCGGAGGGGAGTGGGTCGAGCGTGCACAACATTGATTGGTTCATCACTGTCGGCGGACTCTTCGCTGGCTTCATGGTGGGCCTGACCGGTATGGGTGGAGCGGTCATAGTCACACCCATGCTGATCTTCATCTTCGGCATCCCCGCGCCGATCGCCGTTTCGACCGACGTTGTCTCGGCCGCCGTAATGAAGCCTGTCGGGGCAGGAGTCCACTTGGCTCGACGGACGCCGCACATGCGGATGGTCTTCTGGTTGTGTGTCGGTTCGATTCCTGGCGTGCTCATTGGCACCTTGCTGTTCCGGCAGTTGGTTTCGGCGGCAGACGGGACCACCATCCTGCGAAGCCTGGTGGGCGTCGCGCTGCTCGTCGGTGTCGTCTTCACAGTCGTCCGGCTGAGGTTGCGCAAGTTCGCGGCGAATAGTCCCCGCCGAGCGATCTATCTGTCGCCCCGACGCCGCGCGTTGATCGCGGTCATCGGACTGGTTGTCGGAACGATGGTGGGCATCACCTCAGTTGGTTCGGGCACACTTATTTCCGCCTCGCTCATCGTCCTCTACCCAGCGATGCTCCCGTCTCGGTTGGTCGGCACGGACTTGGTGCAAGCTGTACCGCTCTTGGCGGTCGGCGCGCTGGCTCACTGGGGCCTCGGCGAAATCGACTGGCTCGTGGTGGCGGCGCTGCTGATCGGTCAAATCCCGGGCGTCTGGCTCGGCGCGCGGGTGTCGAGCCGCTACAACGGTCAGGCGCTTCGTTACCTGTTAATGGTTCTGGTCTGTGCCGCAGGCCTCGCCCTGCTGGGAACTCCTCCGATCGCCACGGGAGTCATTACGGCGGTTGCGACGGTCGTGATTGGCGTACCCGTACTTGTCTCTTACCGCCGCGAGGCCCGTGCCGGCGCGCTACCGGCCGATGCGCCTGAGGCGGACATGCTCGACCCGGGAGCTCCGGAAGCAGATGCGCCAACTCGAACGCAGTGACTGTCTGTCGGAGCGCGCGACTCGTCGGCTGAACCACCAGAAGTGCTTGACTGGCTCCGGCTTATTGACTTAGTGTCAATAAGCCGGAGCCAGTCACTGTGAGCCCGGGGTCAGTTATCGACAGCATCGTGCAGGACCGAAGGAGACTCATGTCTGAGGCATACATCTACGAGGCAATCCGCACCCCCCGTGGGCGGGGCAAGGCAAACGGCTCCCTTCACGCGGTCAAGCCGGTGACGCTGATGGGTGGCCTCGTTGACGAGTTGCGCCATCGCCATCCCAACCTCGATACCAACGTCATTGATGACGTGATCCTTGGCTGTGTGACCCCGGTTGGTGACCAGGGAGCAGATATCGCCAAGACGGTCGCGATCGCCACCGGCCTGCCAGACACCGTGGGCGGCACCCAGATCAACCGGTTCTGCGCGTCTGCTCTTGAGGCCGTGAACATGGCAGCACAGAAGGTGCGCGCCGGTTGGGACCAAATGATCATCGCTGGCGGCGTCGAGTGCATGAGTCGCGTGCCGATGGGTAGCGACGGCGGCCCGTGGGCCATGGACCCCGAGACGGCGTACGACACCTACTTTGTCCCGCAGGGGATTAGTGCCGACTTGATTGCCACGACTGAGGGGTTCACCCGGGAGGACGTGGACGCCTACGCCGTGCTCTCCCAACAGCGGTCGGCAGCTGCGTGGAGCGGTGGCCATTTCGCCAAATCGGTCGTGCCGGTCTATGACCGCAATGGCGTGCTGTTGCTCGATCACGACGAGTTCATGCGACCGGAAACCACGATGGAGTCGCTGGCAAAGCTCAACCCGTCCTTCGCCGGCATTGGCGAGATGGGCGGCTTCGACGCGGTCGCCCTGCAGAAGTACCACTGGGTTGAGAAGATCAATCACGTTCACACGCCCGGTAATTCCTCGGGCATCGTCGACGGTGCTGCGTTGGTGCTGATCGGCAACGAGCAGGTCGGCAAGGACTTCGGCCTCGCACCGCGTGCCCGGGTGGTCGCGACAGCCGTCAGTGGGGCCGATCCCACGATCATGTTGACTGGCCCGACCCCCGCCACGCTCAAGGCACTCGCCAGCGCGGGCCTGACGGTCGACGACATCGATGTCTGGGAATTGAACGAGGCGTTCGCCGCGGTGGTCCTCAAGTGGGCCAAGGACTTGAATCTCTCAATCGACAACGTCAACGTCAACGGTGGCGCAATCTCGATGGGGCATCCGCTCGGGGCAACGGGAGCCATGATCACCGGCGTTGTCGTCGATGAACTTGAGCGCTCCGGTGGTCGCTACGGGTTGATCACGTTGTGCATCGGCGGCGGCATGGGCCTGGCCACCATCATCGAGCGCGTCTGACGCGCGAACAGACATCGGAGACAACGACATGACAGAGAACATGATCAAGTGGGATCAAGACGCTGACGGGATCGTCACGCTGACGATTGATGACCCAGACCAAAGCGCGAACACGATGAACGCCCGATTTCAACATGACTTCGCCGCGACGGTCGATCGCCTGGTCGAGCAGAAGGAATCCATCAGCGGAGTCATCGTGGCGAGTGCGAAGAAGACCTTCTTCGCTGGTGGCGATTTGAACCTGCTGCGCCAGGCACAACCCGAGATGGCAGCGCAGATGGAGCAGCAGGTCGACGGCCTCAAGGACAGCTTGCGCCGGATGGAGACCCTCGGTCTGCCGGTGGTGGCGGCAGTCAACGGGGCGGCCCTCGGCGGTGGACTTGAGTTGGCACTGGCCTGCCACCACCGGGTTGCGCTCAATGCAAAGGGCAGCAAGATCGGCGTTCCTGAGGTCACGCTCGGTCTGCTCCCCGGCGGTGGCGGAGTGGTCCGCACAGTCCGAATGTTCGGCCTGCAGAAGGCACTCATGGAGATCCTGCTGCAAGGTCAGCAGCGTTCCCCGCAGAAGGCGCTTGAACTCGGGCTCGTCGACGAACTCGTCGACACCCCGGAAGAGATGTTCGCGTCAGCGCGCACCTGGATCAAGGCAAATCCCGAGTCGGTCCAGCCGTTCGACGTGAAGGGATACCGAATCCCGGGAGGGACGCCGAGCAGCCCCAAACTCGCGATGATGCTGCCTGCGTTCCCAGCCAACCTGCGCAAGCAACTCAAGGGTGCCCCGATGCCTGGGCCAGAGGCGATCATGTCGGCTGCCGTCGAGGGTTCGCAGGTGGACTTTGCCAACGCGTCAAAGATCGAGACGCAGTACTTCGTCTCGCTGGCGACTGGTCAAGTCTCCAAGAACATGATCAAGGCGTTCTTCTTCGACCTGCAATACATCAACAAAGGCGGCGGACGTCCCAAGGGCTTCGAGACGTTCACCGCCAAGAAGGTTGTTGTTCTGGGTGCCGGAATGATGGGTGCCGGCATTGCCTACGTTTGCGCGCGCGCTGGCATGGAGGTCGTGCTCAAGGATGTGGCCCTGGAGTCTGCCGAGAAGGGCAAGGCGTACAGCGCCACCCTGTTGGACAAGGCGGTGTCGCGTGGGCGGATGACGCAGGCCGCTCGAGATGAAGTCCTCGACCGCATCACCCCGACCGATAGCGCGGAGCTCGCAAAGGGCGCCGACCTGCTCATTGAGGCTGTGTTCGAGGACCCAGACCTCAAGGCGAAGGTCTACGCCGAGATCGAGCCGGTGCTCGCACCGGACGCCTTGCTGGGATCGAACACGTCAACCCTTCCCATCACCCAACTCGCTGAGCACGTGAGCCGTCCCGATGACTTCATCGGGCTGCACTTCTTCTCACCGGTAGACAAGATGCCGCTGTTGGAGATCATCGTTGGCGAGAAGACCAACGATGCAGCTATTGCGATGGCTATCGACGTGGCGATGCAGATCAAGAAGACGCCCATCGTGGTGAACGACAGTCGGGGCTTCTTCACGTCCCGGGTGATCGGGACTTTCCTTGGCGAAGCCGCCGCGATGGTTGGCGAGGGAATCGTTCCGCAATCCATCGAGCAGGCAGCCCTTCAGTCCGGCTACCCGACTGGCCCGCTAGCGCTCACCGACGAGGTCAGCATGATTCTGGCGCGCAGGATTCGAGAGGCCGCCCGTGCTGCGGCTGCGGCCGAAGGAAGCGAGTTCATCGAGCATCCCTCCTACGCCGTGATCGACACGATGGTGGTCGAACACGAGCGCGGTGGCCGTGCGGTCGGCGCGGGCTTCTACGAATACCAAGACGGCAAGCGGGTCGGTCTGTGGGAAGGCCTCGGCGATGCGTTCGGCGGGACCAAGCAGATTCCGTTCAATGACATGGCCGAGCGGATGCTCTTCATTGAGGCCATTGAGTCCGTCAAGTGTCTGGACGAGAACGTGCTGCGATCTGTACCGGATGCGAACATCGGATCGATCTTCGGAATTGGTTTCCCGCCATGGACTGGCGGCGTCCTGCAGTACATCAATGGTTACGAAGGCGGACCCGCGGGATTTGTCGCGCGGGCACGCCAACTCGCTGCCGACTACGGCGATCGCTTCACGCCACCGGCGTCCCTGGTGGCCCTGGCTGAGTCCGGCGGAAGCTACGAATAGCAACGGTCGCCTCCGATGACGGATCCGGCCGACAAGGATCGCTCGCGAAGGGCCGACGCCAGGGCGTCCACCGAATCAACCTCTGGTGGACGCGCCCGGCTGCCGGCCGACCAGCGTCGGCGCCAACTCACCAACATCGGTTTGGAATTGCTCGCCGAGCGTCCGATCCACGAGTTGCCGTTGGAAGAGGTCGCTGATCGGGCCGGTATCTCCCGGACCCTGCTGTTCCATTATTTTCCGACCAAGAGCGACTACTACGCTGCGGTGGTGGAAGCGGCGGGCCTGCGACTGCTCAGGGGCGGCCGCGAACCAGCCGGATCAACACCCGCCGAGCGGGTTGAATCCCTCATCAAGGGCTACCTACGCCTCGTCGAATCATCGCGGGACATGTACGTGCGACTGGTTCGTGGCGCTGCTGGCGGAGACCCAGCCGTGCTCGCGACGATTGATCGGCTCCGGTGGGAAATCGTGCCCGTCTGGCTGCACGCCGCAGGTCTGCAAGCCGGCAATGGGCCTAGTCAGTGCACCCAACTTCTGGTGCGTGGTTGGTTGACAGGCCTGGAGGAGATCGCACTGGTGTGGGATCCGCGCGAGGTATCGCGCACGGTGCTCATCGATCGGCTCGTCGAGTCGTTCTTCAGCATCGTCGCCCTCGAACCCATCGAGGCACCCAGCCGCACCTGATGATCCTGCCCAGTGGCCACCACGGCTGCGAGGTTCTGTTCCCTGCAGCCCCTCGACGTATCCCTTCGACTACCGGTCTGGCAGCCACCCCCCTGGATTCAGGTTGCAGCGTGCGCGGCAATGTTTGCACCTATCAACTGCGCGAACAGGGCGGTCGCCGGCCAGTGCTCGCGACCCTGCCGAATCGCGACGAAGCTTCGGCGGGACCCCATCGTCGCTGGCAGGGGAACCATCCGCACCCCTGGCAGGGGCTCAATTGCGGCCGGGAACAACGCGATCCCCAGGCCAGCGGCGACGAACGCCTGCACGATCTCCAAGCTGTCAGCTCGATGCGTCACAGTCGGAGTGACGCCAAAGAAGGCGCAAACCCGGGCCGCCAATTCGTCGTCGTCAGCTCCTCGGGAATTGACGATCCAGGGATCGCGTACGAGCAGCGCCAAATCATCGTCGACCGCATGCGGGAAACCAGCGATCGTTCGCGTCGGCAATGCCAGGTTCAGTGGTGAGCTTGCGACCTCGGTGATGACGTAGCCACGAGGCTTCGGTCGAGGCGCAAGGCTGTAGTCATAGCTGATGCCGATGTCGATGGCGTCGTCGCGCAGCAGTTCCAGTACCTCGTCAGGCTCGCGCTCCTGCAACTCCACTTGCACGTCCGGGTGAGATCGCAGCAGGTCTCGGGTGACCGGCACGCAGTTCGCCACCAGGGCGCTCGCGTACGAGGCGACGCGGACCAGGCCGTGTGGCAGAGCGTCGGGGTTGAGGTCAGCCAGGGCGCTCTCGACATCAGACAAGATCGTGGTGGAGTGGGCAAGGAGGCGCCGTCCAGCGGGGGTGAATCGAACCAAACGTCCGTCGGGTTCCAGCAGCCGAACGCCAACCTCGTCTTCCAATGCGGCGAGTTGAGCGCTGACGGCCGAGGTGCTGTAGCCAGTCGCGGCCGCGACCTGGCGCATCGTGCCTCGCTCCGCCAACTCCTGCAGAACCCGCAGTCTTCGAGTGTCCATGAAATCGTCCATCTCTACTGGATGATATGTCCAAAAACATATGGTAGACGTGGATGGTCAACCCATGACTTACTTGGCTAATGGGTTCCCCGACAATCGCCGTCGCGTTGCCAGCGACACGTGGTCGGTCGACGACGTGGGCGACCGGCAGCGCTGGCATGGCGATGGTCTTCATCCAGCTCGGTGCAGCCCTATCAATCCCGCTGATCGGGGTGCTTGGGCCAGCTGGCACGACCTGGGTGCGGACCACCTGGGCCGCGCTGTTCCTGCTGATCCTCATCCGGCCCAAACCATGGAAGATGTCGCGCCGCCACCTGCGGCACGCGGGTGTCCTGGGATTCGTCGTCGGCGTGCAAGCGGTGGCGTTCTTCTTTGCGATCAGTCGACTACCGATGGGAACCGCGAGTGCCATCGAGTTCCTCGGACCACTTGGGGTGGCCGTCGTCCACGGACGGGGCCGCCAATCGATGGCGTGGCCGCTGCTTGCGGTCGTGGGTGTACTGGCCCTCACCCGACCTTGGGAGGGTTCGGTCGATCTGGCCGGAATTGCAGCCGCAGCGTTGGCAGCTGCCTGCTGGGCGGCCTACATCGTCATGACCCAGAAAGTTGGCGACGAGCTGCCCGGACTCACCGGTCTTGCGCTCTACATGCCCGTTGCTGCGCTGGTCGCGGGGGTGATCGGCATGCCGCAGGCGATTCCGCACCTGACCACGACAGTCCTGCTGCAATGCGCGGCCCTGGCGGTCATCACCCCGTTGTTGCCCTACGCGATGGAAATGATCGCGTTGCGGGGCCTGAACGCGTCCTCCTTCGGCGTGCTCATGGCATTGGAGCCCGCGCTCGCGGCGTTGATGGGTCTGGCGATTCTCGGCCAGGCCCTCGACGTGGCGTCGGTGATCGGTATCGCCATGGTGGTTGCGGCCGGTATTGGTGCCCAACGCGGCGGGGCACGAGTCATCGAGGCAGGTCCCAATCAGCCACTGACCGAGGCCAGAGTGGTCGCCGGAAACGCCACCAACTGAGCCCCTGCCCGGTGCGCCCATCGTTGTGGTTAACTGCGGAGAATCGCCTTGCCGCCTAGCTATCCCTTCACGGAGGCCATCGATCGTGACTATCCACGCGAGCCCGCTGCGCGACGTTCTGCTCAGCGATCTGCCGCTCACCGAGTTCATCTTGTCAGCAGCCACCGCCCGCGGCGATAAGCCTGCCCTGATCGACGGGCCGAGTGGGCGAGTCATCACCTACGCGCAACTCCATGACGCGGTGCGTCGGTTTGCCGGGGGTCTGGTGGCCAACGGATTCAAGCCCGGTGACGTGCTTGCCCTGTTGGCGCCAAACATCCCCGAATACGCGGTCGTATTCCACGGCGTAGCACTGGCCGGGGGGACTGTTACCACCATCAACGCTGCCTACACCGACGGTGAAATTCACAAGCAGCTGACCGATGCCGGGGCAACCCTGCTCGTCACGGTCGGACCCTTCGTTGAGGTTGCCACCACTGCCGTCGTGGACACGATGGTCACTGAGATCATCGTCATCGGCAGCACCGTTGAGGGTGCGACACCACTGTCGGACTGGCTGGGTGAACCGCTGGCCGACCAGGTGCCCGTCGAGCCGGACACCGTCGTGGCCCTGCCCTACTCCTCCGGTACGACAGGTGTGAACAAGGGTGTCATGCTCACGCATCACAACCTGGTGTCGAACGTCGCACAAACCCTGGTTGGAGCACAGATGCGGGAGGACGAGACCTTCATCGCAGTGCTCCCGTTCTTCCACATCTATGGGATGCAGGTGCTGATGAACTGTGGCCTCCGGGCCGGAGCCACCGTCGTCACGATGCCCCGTTTTGATCTTGAAGAGTTCCTCGCCTTGCACGAGAAATACGGCGTGACGCGCTCATTTGTGGCGCCCCCCATCGTGGTTGCGCTGGCAAAGCATCCGTTGGTGGACAAGTACGACCTTTCCAAGGTCGAGCAGTTCTTCTCCGGCGCAGCACCGCTATCGGCTGAGCTTGCTCTTGAGGCAGGCGCCCGCCTCGGTTGCGAGGTCGTGCAGGGTTACGGGATGACTGAGCTCTCGCCGGTCTCGCACTTGACAACGCCAGGCGGTTTCAAGCCCGGTTCAGTGGGCGTGACCGCACCCAACACCGAGACCCGCATCGTGGACATGGAGACCGGCGACGACTTGGATGTCGATGCCGACGGCGAGATCTGGATCAGCGGCCCGCAGGTGATGAAGGGCTACCTGAACAACGAAACTGCCACCCGCGAGACCGTCGACGCTGACGGTTGGTTGCACACCGGCGACATTGGCCACATCGACTCCGACGGCCACCTCTTTGTGGTTGACCGGCTCAAGGAACTGATCAAAGTCAAGGGCTTCCAGGTCGCACCCGCTGAACTTGAAGCATTGCTGCTGACCCATCCGGCCGTGGCCGACGCGGCAGTCATCGGACGCAACGACGAGCAGGCCGGTGAGGTTCCGGTCGCGTTCGTCGTTGTCAAGCCGGGCCAGGAGGCCACCGAAGAGGATCTGAAGGCATTCGTTTCCGGACAGGTTGCCCACTACAAACAGATCAGCAGCGTCACCTTCGTTGAGGTGATTCCCAAGTCCGCTTCGGGCAAAATCCTGCGGCGGCTGCTGCGCGATTCGCTCGACCTCTGAGGAGCGTCAGACATGCCAGATGCAACAACCAACCCCAGCGATCAATTGGTCGTCGACTACTGGTTCGACCCCATCTGTCCGTTCGCCTGGCTGACATCGCGCTGGTTGACCGAAGTTGCGGCACAGCGAGCCATCACAATCAACTGGCACCTGATGAGTCTGGGAATTCTCAACGAGAGCCCGGATGCACCGCCGCCCGTCCAGGAATACACCGAGGTCGCCCGCGGACCGGTGCGGGTGTTCGCCTCAGTTCGGGCCGAGCACGGTGATGAGGTCGTTGGAGCGCTCTACACGTCGGTGGGCACCGCTTTGCATCGTGAGGGCGGAACGTTCGAGCCGTCCAAGACCGCCTCGGGAGCGGACTTCTTGGCCACGATGACCACCTGCATTCAGGGCAGCACGGACGCAGTTGCCAAGTCACTGGCCGATCTCGGTCTGCCCACAACCCACCTGGCCGCGGCCCACACTGCTAGCTGGGACTGGGCAATCGAGCAGTCGCACGAACAGGTGCCCGTCGGGCAGCAGCGCCGCGAGTTGATCGGCGTGCCCACCGTCTCCATCAGTGGCGCGCCGGGATTCTTTGGACCCGTCCTCACCGAACTGCCGGACCCGGAACGTGCCGTGGAGCTGTTTGACGCGTTCGTCACGGTCTTGACCGAGCCGGGCTTCTACGAGGTCAAGCGCGTGAGTGACCGGCCGCACCCGGACAGCGGTATTCGCTGAGCCTCAGTTGTCTGCGAACCGGCGCTTGCGAGCAGCGGCCGAGGCCAGGCAGACAGTGCGCGCTACTCGCCGGAGAAGTCCGCATCGCGGCGTTCGATGAAGCTGCGGATTCCCTCCGCGGCATCTTTGCTCGCCAGCAGCTCTGGTAGTAGTGCTCCGATGTGTTCGACGGCCGCGTCGTGGCCTTGGCCCCTAGCGATGCGCGCGTTGATCAGCGTGCCCTGAACACCTAGTGGTGCTTGCTTGGCGATGACCTGAGCCAATTCCCGAGCACGAGCCACTTGTTCGCCGTTCGGCACGACTTCCTGCACCAACCCAATCCGCAGTGCCTGCGCGGCGTCGAACTCCTGCGCCGTCAGGAGGAACTGCATGGCGTTGCCCCAGCCGAGTTGAGCCGTCGCGCGGACGGTGGCGCCACCGAAGGGCATGATGCCGCGGCCGATCTCAAGTTGCCGGAACCGCGTGTTGTCGGCAGCTATGACGATGTCGCTGGCGAGCGCCAACTCGATGGACAGGGTGTAGGCGTAGCCACTGAGCGCCACCACCACCGGCTTCGATGCTTGCGGCTTCCACATGCCGTAGGGGTCGTAGTCGTAGTTGCCGGACAGAATCTGCGGACCGTGCTGAGCGACGGCAGGGCCGACCTCGGCAAGGTCAAGGCCGGCCGAAAAGTGCTCACCGTGGCCAGAGATAACTCCGACTCTGACGGCCGGGTCCTCGGCCAGGCGCTGGTAGGCAGCACCGAACTGGTCGATGGTGTCCAAGTTGAATGAGTTGAGCTTCTCTGGCCGGTTGATCCCGATCATCAGAACATGACCGTCGAGATCGACGGTTACCAATTCGCTCATGGGACTACTCCTCGGGGCTTCGATGATTCGTTCGGGTGGGGAGGGTGTGATGCGTGCCTTCGAGCCTACTGACCGCTCGGTCGGCTCCGGGTCACCGCGACGGGGCACGGTGCCCCATGCAAGCAACTGCGCGCGACGGATCCGAGCATCAGTGGTCGGATTCCACCCACTCCCCGTGTCCCGACCACCAACAGCGACGCCCGCAACTCCGCAGCCGTATCGCAGAGTGCGGCGGCCGGATCACCAATACAGGCCTCCGTGGTGACTTCGAGACCGGTGAGCTGGCCCTCGCAACGGGTCACCACGGTCTGGACCAGTTTCTCGGCGTCCGACTGCAGGTAGTCCATCGTCTCCCCGGACAGGAACGGCATGGAACCAGCTAGCGAATCGCCGGGTACCTCGATGGCCTCCCAGCTGCTAACCACGTGCAGTCGCGCGCTGTTCGCCCGAGCCAACGCCGCTGCCCAGCTGAGCGCGTCGTCAGCGTCGGGAGAACCATCAACTCCGACCACGATCGTGGATTGGGAGAGCCCGGTGAACGAGTGCTTTCCGGTCACGACAACGGGGCAGGGCGCCTTGGTTGCGCACTCGTCACTGACTGACCCCAGGAGGAAGCTCGCGAGTCCGCCCCGTCCACGGCGGCCCAGAACCAGTAGGCTCGCCGCCACTTCATCGACGAGGGCCAACAACGCTGGCGCGGCTTTGCCAACCACGTGGCGAATCTGGACGTCCTCGTTCTCCAGCCCCGACTCGTCCAATCGCACGTTCTCGGCGAGCGCCACCACTAGCGGCAGATCCAGGTGAGCCGAGTGTGCAACGGCCCACTGCAGCGCCTTGTCGCTGGTCGGTGAGCCGTCATAGCCGACAACGATGGGACTAGGGGATGTCTGCGGTGTGCTGGTCACGAATGAGAGTCTATTGCCACATCGGCCGCACTTGATTGTGTTAACGGTTGACCGCCAGCACCGGATGCACCTCTGCTGGCAGAGGGGAGCCGACAGTGGACCGCGTCGCACTGGTGACCGCCGACCCTGCGTCCTGCGGCGAGGTAGACATGGATCTGCCGGCACTGAGGGCTGCATTGGAGCAACGCGGCATTTCCGTCACAACGCCGGACTGGCGCGACGCTGGCGTCGACTGGTCGGTGGTCGACCTCGCGGTGATTCGCTCGACGTGGGATTACTCGCTCTTTCTGGGGCAGTTCCAGCAATGGCTGAACGATGTGAGTTCACTGACTCGGGTGCTGAACTGTCCGCAGGTCATTGGCTGGAATCTGGACAAGAAGTACATGACTGAACTGCAACGCCGGGGGATTGCCGTGGTGCCCACGGTCCTGGCCACCACGGTGGATCAGGCAGCTGCGCGACTCGCCGAAGTCGAGGCGCGGGCAGTCGTCGTGAAGCCAACGGTGTCCGCTGGCTCGCGTGACACCGGGTTATTCACAGTTGCTGATCCGGCGGCCCAGCGATTGGCAGAGATGGTCCTCGCACTGGGTAAGACCGTGATGATCCAGCCGGCAATCGCCAGTGTGGCGGCGGAGGGAGAACTGGCGCTGATCCTCTTTGACGGGGTGCGCTCCCATGCGGTCCGCAAAGGTCCGCTACTTGAGCACGGTGGCGGGCTCATCGGCGGCGAGTACACCGAGGTGATCGCCCCAGTGCGTCCCACACCCGAACAATGGGACCTCGCCGAGGCAGCGGCCGTAGCGGCCGTCGCGGCGATCGGCCATCGCGAGTGCTGCGCTGACCAATCGCTGCTTTACGCGCGCATCGACATCGTTACCGGCGATGATGGCAGTCCACTGGTCTTGGAGGCCGAATTGTTTGAGCCATCGTTGTTCATCGACACCGCAGTGGACGCGGCGGACCGTTTCGCCGCTGCGGTGCAACGACGGCTCCGAGCCGGCTGGGCCGAATGACTCGGACTCGCGCACTTCGTTGGGAGAGCAAGCCATGAGCAAGCTTCACTCGCAGATCGATGGCAGACTCCGCCAGTTCATCGAGGCTCAGCACATCTTCTTCGTCGGCACGGCGCCACTTGCCGATGATGGACATATCAACCTGAGCCCGAAGGGGCATCAGGACACCTTTCGGGTGGTCGATGAACACACGGTTGCGTACCTCGATCTGACCGGCAGCGGGAGTGAATCGATTGCCCATGTGCGGGAGAACGGCCGCATCGTCGTCATGTTCTGCGCCTTCGACGGCCCGCCGAACATCGTCCGTCTGCATGGCCGTGCCCGAGTCGTCACAGTCGACGAGTTGGGCGGTCCGGAATGGTTCGGTCTGTTCCCCGATCGTCCCGGGGCACGGGCGGTCGTCGTGGTGTCGGTCGAACGGGTCAGCGATTCGTGTGGGTTCTCGATTCCTGAGTATGAGTACCGCGGTGACCGGCAGTTACTCGATGACTGGGCGGGCCGCAAGAGCGATGCTGAGCTCGACACCTATCGAGCAGCGAAGAATGCGGCGAGCATCGATGGGCTCCCGAGCATTGGCGCGCCTTCACCGTAGCTGGCGGGAGACCAGCAGCGGGGGCACACGGGAGGTGCCCAGCCCGGACTGAGGCGAGGCGCCGCACCCGAGTTGAGCCTGCCCCCGGTCGACGATCCACCGATGAAGTTGGTGGATGGGTGAGGACTTTCCAATCGAGGTTCACCCGCGAACCTCCCCTAAGGTTTGCCGTGCCTGACCGTCATCGAACTGATCGGAGCGATTCATGGGTCCCGTTTCTCGCTGGGCTGTCAATCGTCCTTGGCAGGCCATCATCACCTGGGCCGTGTTGCTCGTCGTGATTCTTGGTCTGACCGCTACGAATATGGGAAAGCTCAACGACTCCTTCAGCCTGCCGAACACCGACTCGACGCGCGCGGCGAATCTGCTGGCCAGCGAGTTCGGCAGCGAGACTTCAAATGCGTCGGTGCAGATACTCTTCCGCAATACGTCCGGCACGATTGCCGACAAACAGACCGAGGCCGATATCAAGGCGCTGACCAAGCAGGTCGAGGCGCTTCCCTCGGTTGCCAGTGTCCAGTCCCCGTACAACGAGCCCTCGGCAATCGCAGCGCTGAAATCTGGGTTGGTTAGCCCCACTGGGCAGATCGGAAAACTCAACGTCACGTTCAAGATGCCCGATGTGGACGTGCCAAAAGCTGACGGGCAGGCGATTGTCGAGAAGGTCGAGTCACTCAACTCCTCGAGCATGACCGTCGGCGCCGCTGGAACCGTCATCGGCACCGCGACCAGCCATACACCCGAGAGTGAGGTCGTCGGCATCATCGCGGCGATCATCATCATGTTGATCATGTTCGGATCGGTCGTTGCCGCTGGACTCCCGCTGCTGACGGCGATGCTCGGGCTGTTGGTGGGTCTGTGCCTGCTGCTCATCTCGGCGAACTTCATGACGATGGCCAGCTTTGCGCCAACTCTCGCGGCGATGATCGGGCTCGGAGTCGGGTTTGACTACTCGCTGTTCCTCCTGAATCGCTACCGACAGGCCGTTCTTGCGGGGGAGGAGCCCAAACAAGCGGCCCATACCGCAGTCGGCACGGCCGGGCGAGCCATTGTCTTTGCTGCCCTGACCGTTGTCATTGCATTGTCCGGGCTCTTTGTCCTGGGCCTGAGCTTCCTGAACGGGCTCGCGGTCGGTGCCGCCGTGACCGTGGTCGCCGTCATGATCACGGCAGTGACGTTGCTGCCAGCGATCCTTTCGCTGCTAGGTCCACGGGTCTTCGCGCTGAAGATGCCGTGGGGTCGTAAGCCCGCCACCGCCGACCGAGGACGCCGTTTCCGTAACTATGCCGTACTCGTCGAGCGTCGCCGCTGGCTGTTTGGGGGCGGGGCGCTGTTGCTCATGGCGGTTCTCGCCGTCCCGGCCTTATCAATGCGCGAAGGCTTCCCCGACGCCAGTGGAAACCCGCCAACTGACCCACAGCGCATTGCCTACAACCTCACGGCGCAAGCATTCGGACCTGGGGCGAATGGCCCATTCATCGTGGTGGCCCAACTGCCCGATGCTGCGGCCCTGCCACAGGCTCAAGCGCTGTCCAAAGCAATCGGCGATGCCCCCGATGTGGCGTTGGCGACCCCAGTCGATCCCGGCAGCAAAGCCATTTCAAAGAATGGCAAGACGGTGCTGATCACCGTGATTCCCAAGACCGGGCCGCAGTCTGCTGGCACCCAGGATCTACTTGTGCAACTGCGCAATACCACTATTCCGCAGGCGGTGAAGGGTACCGGCCTCATTGCGTATGTGGGTGGCTCCACCGCGGTCGCTGAGGACTTCAGCTCAGTGCTGAGCGAGAAGCTTCCCGAGTTCTTGCTCGTGGTTGTGGGTCTGGGCTTCCTCGTCCTGATGGTGCTGTTCCGGTCATTGCTGATCCCGCTCACGGCAGCGGTCACTGCATTGCTGAGCTACGGAGCCGCCCTCGGTGTCTCGGTGTTCGTCTTCCAGTGGGGCAACCTGATCTCGCTCTTTGGAGTCAGTTCGGCGGGACCGATCCTGCCCTTCCTGCCGGTCATGCTGTTCGCGATCCTCTTCGGGCTGTCGATGGATTACCAGGTCTTCCTGGTGAGCCGGATGCAAGAAGAGTGGGAGAACCATCACGACAACCGGCTGGCGGTTCGGGTCGGACTCGGCGGTTCGGGCCTGGTGGTGGTTGCCGCGGCAGCAATCATGTTCTGCGTCTTCCTGTCCTTCGTGTTTCAGGACAATGCGACCATCAAGCTGTTCGGGCTCTCGCTGGCAGTGGCGATCGCACTGGACGCCTTCGTCATCCGGCTGATGTTCGTTCCGGCGCTGATGACCCTGCTGGGAAAGGCGAACTGGTACCTGCCCAAGTGGCTCGGGAAAATCCTTCCAAAGGTCACCGTGGAGGGACCTTCGGCTTCCGCGCAGCACTCGGCGCCCGAGGAAGATCAGGACAAGGAGAAGGAGCCCGCCACCACAGGCAGTTAGTCCTGCGCGGTGGGAACCGGCGCAGTCAGCGCCAAAGCCTCCTTGATCGTCGTGCCGATTGCCTCGCTCTCCAGCAGGAAGCCGTCGTGTCCGTGCGGTGATTCGATGGCGTGCAGCGCGGAGGCGGTGGGAATCTTGTCGGCGAGCTCCTGCTGCAGGTGCAATGGGTAGAGGCGGTCGCTGGTGATGCCGCCGACCACGACTGGTGAGCGAATCGAGGCCAGTGCGGCGTCGACGCCCCCGCGTCCCCTGCCAACATCGTGCGTGCTCATCGTGTCGGTCAGCGTGACGTAGGTGCCAGCGTCAAACCGCCGAGCGAGCTTGTTCGCCTGGTGATCCAAGTACGACTGGACCGAGAATCGGCCAGCGCCGGCAATGACACCAGCTGCCGTGCCGGTATAGGGGTTTTCGCCGGGTTGGGGCTTGTTGCCAAAGCGTTGGCTGAACTCTGGTTCACATCGGTAGGTGATGTGCGCGAAGCGCCGAGCGACGCCCATGCCCGCGTGAGGACCCCCGCCGACTCCGGCGTCGTGGTAGTCGCCCCCGGCCCATTGCGGATCGGCGGTGATGGCTTGGATCTGCACAGTCTGTACGGCGATCTGGTCAGCGGTTGCAGCTGCCCCGCAGGCCAGCACCACGGCAGCTCCGACGCGATCGGGTTCGGTGATCGCCCATTCCAAGGCGCGTAGTCCGCCCATAGATCCACCCACGATCAACGCGAACCGGTCAATCTCAAGGTGGTTGGCCAGAGCGACCTCGACGGCGACCTGATCACGCACCGTGATGCGTGGCCAACGCGATCCCCAAGATCGACCGTCGGGCGCGAGCGATGCTGGCCCGGTTGTCCCTTGGCAGCCCCCAAGCACGTTGCTGGCGATGACGAACCAATTGTCGGTGTCCAACGGTCTTCCCGGTCCGACTATGTCCTGCCACCAGCCTTCAGTCGGCTGCCCGGGGCCGTCGGTGCCCACGACATGGGAATCGGCTGTCAGAGCGTGCAGCACCAGCACGGCGTTGTCGCGGGCAGGTGAGAGTTCACCCCAGGTCTCGTAGGCAACGTCGACCTGTGGCAGGTAACCACCGAGGTCCAAATCCAGGCTGCCCAGTGACGCGAACTGACGCCACGCCGGATCGTCTCCCGGCTGCCACGCGGCGGTGGCGGCCGGGAGACGATCGGCGTTAGTTGGCACTGGTGTTCTGTCTGTCAGCTAACGATCGCGTCAGCTCGTGGTCACGTCAACGAAGGCGACATCGCTGGCAGCGGCAGCGAAGCCGGTGTCCAGGTCGGCCAGGATGTCATCGATGTTCTCGATGCCGACAGCCAGACGCACCAGCCCAGGTGTCACACCAGCACTGGCCTGCTCTGCCGGCGACAGTTGCGAGTGGGTCGTCGAGGCCGGGTGAATGACCAGGCTGCGCACGTCGCCGATGTTGGCAACGTGGCTGTGCAACGTCAAGCCCTCAAC
>JAGNDY010000033.1 GCA_018003655.1 Candidatus Nanopelagicales bacterium | reverse complement strand
CGGCAGCCGCTGCGACAGCCGTCACGGCCCTTGCTCCGCCCGCAGGAGCAGCGCCAGTCACCGGGTTGCGCGGCCTACCTTCCGCAACCGCGTCGGACGGGGCATCCATCGGCGACTGGTACGTCGTGTTTGCCGGTTACGGATCAGTGGTCAGCAGTCCTGTCGGACGGGCCAAGTTGGTGCTCCAACCGCAGTCAGCCTCGTCGCCGGACAGGACCCATGCCGCGCTAGTTGTTTCCAAGTCAAGCTTCGCCTCGTCGAAGTTGAACGTGACTGGGCGGTTGCGTACCGACAGCCAGCTGCGAACAGGATCAGCACCCAACCCGTGGGAGACCGGTTGGCTGGTCTGGGACTACACGGACAATGATCACTTCTCCTATGCAATTGCCAAGACCAACGGTTGGGAATTGGGCAAGCGCGACCCGACCTACCCCGGTGGTCAACGCTTCCTCGCCACGGGTAACAACGCCTCGGCCTCTGTCGGCAGTTGGACCACGACCCAAGTTCGTCGCGTTACTCGGGCAGACGGTTCGACTCGCATCACGTTGACGATCGGCAACCGCAAGGTCGCCTCGACCGTCGACCGTGAGCATGCCTACCGATCCGGCAAAGTCGGCGTCTACACCGAAGACGCAAAGGTGTCCGTCGCCAAGTTGGCGGCCCGGGTCCGCTGACCGCAGTCAGCGCCAAGGTCCAGTCGAACCAAAAGCCCAGCCTGGCCAAAAAGATGCAGTGAGCCCATCGGCGGTGGGATATTTGCCGCATGCCCAGGCTGTTGCGATACGTCACGCCAGTCTTGCTGGTAGCGGGCCTAGTAGTCAGCTTCGCCGGTACCGCTAGCGGTGCGCCCCTCGCGACAACGGCGGCGAAGTCCAAGACCACGACGGGAACCGCCGAGCTGCCGTACACGCTGGGAATTCAAGGTGCGAACGGGCAATCGCGGGTGCAGGTTTCGATTCCACAGGGTGGTACGGCAACCCGACTCACCGGAACCCTGAAAGCCGCCTACAACTTGCCGGGCAAAGTCATCCTCACGGCAAATGGCCGCAAGATCGCTGAAGTCAACGCCCAGACTGGTGGAGACATCAATTCCGCGCTGAAACCGGATGACCTCGTTGACGGCGTTTTGCCGATAGTCATGTCGGCCAAATTGGAATCCGCCAAGGACTGCTTCGCCGACGACACCGCGATCGCGACCCTCACGAACGCGAAGGTCGCTTTCACCATCCCGACCGTTGCCCCGACGAACATCGGTGCGTTCCTGTCAGCTGGCCTGGATTCCTACACCGTCGTTGTGCCTGCCTCCCCCCGCCAGGCAGAACAGCAAGCTGGCCTCGATGCAGTCTCAGCTCTGACCTACCGCTACCCCTCACCGACAACCATCAGATTCGCCGCCACGGATGCTCCGGTCGCTGGTGACTTCCTCAACCGCGTCATTCGGGTGAGCGAGACTCCTGACGCCGCTGGCAATTCCGTCGTGTTGAACAAAGCGGGCCAGCTAGTCATTACCGGCGGTGGGACCGGGATTGACCAGGCGGCAATCGCGCTCGGCGACGCCAACACCAACGCCCTCCAGTCCAGCTCGGCGACCGGCCTCACGCACCCACCTGCGTTCAACGTCAAACCCGGATCCATCTCGTTGGTGAAGTTCGGCGCCGACCCCGTCTCCCTTACTGGGGTGGGCCGCTCCGAGGCAGTTGTCGCCATCAACCAACCGGCGTTCGGCCAGAGCGTGGAACGGATCCAGCTGAACCTGCGGGGCAACATGACGCCCGTGCCGACGGGTGGGCAAGGTCGGGTCGACTTCGTCTGGAACGGCACCCTGGTTGCGTCGCTGGACATGGGCAAGGAATCAACGATCGACCTCCCGTTGACCATCGATCAGAAGTTGCTGCGGCGCGACAACGCCCTGTCAATCCAGCTGTTCTACACGCCGCCCGGTGCGAGCTGCTCACCTGCGGACCTGGGCGCACGGGCCGACGTCGACGTCGAACAGAGCACCGTCGAAGGCATCGCTGGCGAATCACTCGCGCCAGGTTTCGACCGCTTCCCACAGACTCTTGCCGCCGGGATCCCATTCGCGACGGGCACAGCACAAATGAGTGGCGCGCAAGCGACGGCAGCCGGCGAACTCATCTCCTCGCTTCAGTCTGCGACGCCCACGCAGCAGTTGACCGTCACCGTGCTGGACTTCCAGAGCTTCGCCCAAGCCGGTGCCGCAGGAGTACTCGTGGGTTCGAGCTTGGCACAAGCGCAACAGTTGAATGCCGAAGTCACTGTCGGATCAACCATCGAGATCGGACCGCCGGACAACCGCTTCTCTTTCTCGCAGGACGAGCCGCTGGCGGTGCTCGCCGCGTACGCCGATGGTGATCGCAACCTGATCCTGCTCAGTGGGCAGGGGAGAACGCCCGACCAGCAAGCCGTTAACGCGGAGTTGGCGACCGAGCTCGCGCAGTACGCGAACCGACCACCACAGCGATGGCTGGCTCTGCAGGGAGAAGCCCTGGCGATGGGTCCGACGAAGGTGCCCACGCAACTGCGGATCTCCCCACCCACCGAATCCACGGGCATCAGCCCGATAGCCGTGGGCGCGATCGCATTAGGTGTGCTGCTCATCCTGCTCGTCGCCTGGTTGTGGTGGCGGCCCAAGGGACAAGCCACCCCCGTACCCGGCAGCGAGGCCTAGCCGTGTCCTGGGGTGAATGGCTCGCGTTCGTCGGGTACTTCATCGCGTTCGTCGCCATCATGATCGGTTACACCTGGACGATTGTGCTGTTCGTCAGTGGCAGTCGCTACCTCAAGTATTGGCGCAAGCAACCGCTCGGACGGGAGCAGGACTACCTGTGGGTCTTCATGGTTCCGGCCCTTAACGAAGCCGTCACCATTGCCGACAGCGTTGACCGACTACGCGCGGTCAACGCCACCCACAAGCTCATTCTGGTCATCAACGACGGGTCCGAGGACGAGACCGGCGAGGTCTTACAAGGCATTGCCGGCCCCGACCTGACCGTGTTCACCCGGGTCCCCCCACACGCGCGCAAGGGAAAGGCCGCCGCGTTGAACGCCGCGTTCCACTTCGTTCGCGACGACGTCTTGACCCAACCGGGATTCGAGCGTTGGCCCAGATCGAAAGTCATCTTCGGGATCGTGGACGCCGACGGTCGACTCGCTGCGCAGGCACCGGCAACGGCTGCACGCCACTTCGACGAGCCGCGCGTGGGCGGTCTGCAGCTCAGCGTGCAGATCTACAACGAGTCGTCATATCTCACGCGAATGCAGGGCTTGGAGTTCCTCGTTTTCGGCGGCCTATTCCAGGTGGGTCGCTCACGGTGGGGATCTGCCTTCATGGGTGGCAATGGCCAGTTCAACCGAATGTCCACGCTGGAGTCGGTGAGTACCGAACGAGGTCCGTGGTCGGACTACCTCACCGAGGACCAAGAACTCGGTCTGCGACTACTCGAACGAGGCTGGTTCGGGGTACACGAACCGTTCAGCAACGTTCGTCAACAAGGGCTCAACAACTTGCGTCCGCTCTACCGTCAACGAGCGCGGTGGATGCAGGGCAACCTGCAGGTCTTCGGCAGTCTGAAACGGCTGCACTCCCACCACTTGGTGGGTTTGCGGCGATTCGATGGGCTGTACACCCTGATTCAGCCGGCGCTACAGATCATCGTCGGTATCGCGGTGATCGTTGCCCTCGTGCTGACGATCGGCTTCGGGGTTCCCTACTTGCCGTTCGGCAACTTCTGGTTGTTGCTCTTCTTCCTGCAACTGTCGCTCGGACCCACGATTCTGGGGGTCATCATCGTTGGCCGTGGCAAAGGGTGGCGAGGAGTCTTCTCGGTACTGGCCGCGCTGTTCCCCTACATCCTCTACACGTGGATCATGTGGCCAGTCGTCTTCATCGGCCTGTACCGCCAACTGCGGGGCAACCAGGCGTGGGCGAAGACCAAGCGCGAGGCGATCCCGGCCGGCTGAGCAGTCCCGGCAGCGTCACTTCCTGCGCTTCAACAGTCGCTCGGTGACCAACTCCCGGGCAAACTGACCCACGAGCAACGGTTTGGAGTCCACGCGTCCCCATGCCACGGGACCATGGGGCTCAGACAGGGCCACCATCAGCTCGGCGACGCGCGACGGGCTGATGTCTGGCACATCGACGGGTCGCGGAGCTTCAGCCGGTGGTTGCAGCCATTCATCCCACGCTTGCGATGCGGACCGGCCGCCTTGCAAGGCATCGACCAGGGCCTGATTACTGGGCTTGTAATGGTCAATGATCCGGGCCTGAATCTCGGCGTCGGGACGGATCGATGGACCCGGTGTCAGCTCCATCAGCCGTTCGATGACGAGTTCGCGCTGGTACCGGTTCGACGTGTTGTCCGCACGCATCAGTGGGATATACGGATTGACAACACGCAGGAAGGCAATCCCTTCCGCGCTGAGGCTCTGGTTGGAATGGAACTCCGGGGGCATTACCCAGTCCTGCCCAAACTTGATGCCAGTCGCCTCGGAGAACTGCTCCGGCAGCCGGTCAGCGTTCGCCTTGTCCGACTCGAGGAATGGCACAACGACCATCTCGTCGACACCGTTCGCGCCATTCCACCGCTCGTACATTGTTTGGTAGTCGAGCTTCGACAGTCGCTTCTTGCAGAAACCCCACGACCACGTGGGGCTGAAGCCATTCTTGACCGACTGCGAATAGACGCTCGGGAACATGAACTCTTGGCGCCGGACGAACAACACCACTGTGATGTCGTCGAAGAATTGGCGCAGGAAGGTCACCGCATTCTGGACCTCGCCCACGGTCTGCAGCCGCGTGCTGAACATCTCGCTCGTGATGATCCAGCGGGAGTTGGGCCGGACGTGTTTGCGGAGTTGATCGGCCCACTTTTGGGCGTTGCGATTGATAGCCGCTCGGTCCGGCATCCCGCGCATGCGATGGATCCCGGAAACCTTGTCGTGAAAGAGCAGCGCGAACTCCAGGTGGTTGCGTTCCTCCACGAATTCTGGATAGGACCAACCCTGCTTTTTCAGTTGCGCGACGTTCTCGTGCAAGTAGCTCTGCAGGAAGGTCGTTCCCGTTTTCCGCGTGCCGATATGCAGCACGAGCTTTGCCATCTCTCACCCCATGGATATCGACGCCGGAACAACCTTCTCATTCCACCGTCACGACTCATTCGGACGGTAATTAGCCAACCTGATGTTGTCTAATTACACCCGGAGGCGTAGCGTTGTTTTGGTCGGAAGGAGAAGGCCATGAATCATATTGGATTCAGGCTCTACTACCTGGCACGTAAGAGCCTGTTGCGCGTCTTGGGCCCTGCCCAGCTAAGCGAAGCGGACGATCCGTTGGAGCAGCTAGAACGACAACGCAATGAGGTGCTCGGACCGCGCGTTCATCACTGAACCGCCCAGCGCGAGCCCACAGACAACCTGAGCGCGGTGCCGTAGCTCCGCACCGCGCTCAGGTCCAGTCGTTCTTGAGTCGTTGGCCGATCAGACCTTCACCGGTTCCGGCTCGTCCTCGGGGATGTCGTCGATCTCCGACTCTTCGAACGCCGCGTCTTCTTCGCTCTCCACCGCGATGTTCGGCAGCATTTGCCGCAGCCAGCCAGGCAGCCACCAGTTGGCGTTGCCGAACTGATACATCAGCGATGGAACGATGATCAGGCGAACCACGAAGGCATCGAACAGCACCGCCGTGGACAGCGCCAGACCAAACAACTTGATCGTCGGATCGTTACCCAACATGAACGCCGCAAAGACGCTGAACATGATCGCCGCCGCGATTGCCACGACCCGGCCCGAGGCCGCCAGGCCGCGCCTAACCGATTTGCGGTTGTTCTGGGTGTGACCCCACTCCTCCTGCATTCGACTGACCAGGAACACCTGGTAGTCCATGGACAGGCCAAACAGGATGGCGAACACCATGATCGGAAGGAAAGGCTGAATGGGTCCGGTCGCGTTGATCCCGATCACGTCGGCGAGCCAGCCCCACTGGAACACGGCCACAGTGACGCCCATCGCAGCCGACAGCGAGAGCAGGCTGGTGATGGCGCCGGTCAACGGCACGATGATCGAGCGGAACAGCAACACCAGCGCCAGGAACCCGAGGCCGATGACCACCGACAGGAACAGCGGCAGCGACTTGGTCAGGACGGTGGTGAAGTCCGACGTGATCGCTTGCGTGCCGCCCACGAACGCCGAGACGTTGCCAGCCTCCATGGCCTTGGGGATGTCCTCGTCGCGCAGACGGTTCAACAGGTCCGTCGTGGCAGGATCCTGCGGACTGGTGGTTGGAACGACCCGCATTGCCGCCACGTCCGAGGTCGGCACCATCGGTGACGCAACCGCGGCTGCGACGCCGGGGTCGGCGGATACCGTTGCGGCCAACTGTTGGACTGCCGCATTGTCGCCGGGGGTCTTGGTCTGTACAGCGATGATGAACGGCCCGTTCGTACCGGGACCGAATCCTTCGCTGACCAGGTCGTAGGCGATCCGAGCGCTCTTTTCCGGCGCCTTCCCGCTGTCATCGGTGAAGCCCAATCGCAATGAACTGATCGGCAGTGCAATGACGATCAGTGCCGCTAGTGCCAGCGCACCGAACCAGCGGTAGTTCTTCTGCAACCAGGCGCCATACCGCGCAAAGCCGCCACCGTCGGGATTGTGCACCTTGGGCTTGCGAGCCCACGGCATCTTGATCGCAAAGGCCTTCAGACCCAGCAATGACAGGACCGCCGGCAGCAACAGCGTCGCGCCGATCATCATCAGGATGACAGTGGCCGCAGCCGCAACCGCGAGACCGTTGAAGAAGTCGATGCCGAGCACGAAGAGACCGAGCAGCGCAATGACAACGGTGGCCGCCGCGAAGACGACCGCGCGACCGGACGTCCGAACAGCCTCGTGCGCCGCCGAACGTGGATCACGACCAGCCTCGAGCGCCTGTTTGTACCGGTTGATGACGAACAGCGAGTAGTCGATGCCAACACCGAGGCCAATCATCGCGGCCAGGGTCGGAGCAAACGTCGCAACGTCGAGGAACCGCGCGGTGACCAGGACCAGGGCCTGCCCGACTGCCAGCGACAGAATCGCCGAACCGATCGGCAGCAGCGCACCCACAAGGGAACCAAACGTGAAGAGCAAAATGATCAATGCGACGGTGACACCGATGGCCTCGCCGCTCGGCGGCTCTTGGCCAGCGAATTCCAGCGCCTGACCATTTACGCCTACGCGCAGGCCATCCTGGCCGTTGAGCGCGGTGACCTGATCGAGAACCGCGACGGCGTCAGCGGCGTTAAGGTCCTCAGCTGCACCTTTGAAGGTGATGGTGGCGTAGCCGACCCGGCCATCCACACTGATTCCCGAAGGTGCCAATCCAGCCATTGCCTTGGCGGCTTCCGCCGTCGGCGGGGCGGTCTGGCCCTGTCCAGGCTGCTGGCCTGCTTGTTGGCTGCCAGCGGCGGGCTGTGCCGAACTCGGGCTGGTTTGGGCCGCTGGACAGGCGGTTCCCAGTGGCTTGCCATAGGGGCTCACGACGCAAGCGACGCCGGGGTTCTGCGAAATGGTGGTGAGGGTTTCGGTGACCGGCTTGGCGACGGCCGGAGCCTTGGCCGAACCTGACTCAGGGCTCCAGACCATCTTTCCGGTGGATGCCGTCAGCGAACTGCTCGCGCCGGGAATCTGCTCAAGCAACTTCTGGGCCTGGCTGGACTCGGTGTCCGGCAGCGAGAAGGAGTTGTTGTAGGTCCCACCAAAACCGGCGGCTAGTCCAATGATGACGATCGCCATCAGCACCCACGCGGCGATCGCGCTCTTCGGTCGATCAACCGCCCATCTGGAAACTGGACCCACGTGTTGCTCCTTCATCTCACCGCTCGCTCGGCGGTCGTCCCTCGCCAGCGCTGCGCCAGCTTTCCGAACAGTAAGTTACATGTGAGGCACATGTAAACTGTGTGTGGGCCACATGTAATGTGCCGTGCAGCACACAACGCCCAACGACGCGGAGGAGGCTCGGGTGCCAAATAGCGGATTCCGGTCCCCGCTGGAGAACGATCGCGCCGCAATCGAGCGCCTCGACCGAAACTTCCTGCGGATGCGCCGGATGATGGTCAAGCCACCCGCGACGACCCTGCCGATGGCAGCAACCGGCGACAAAATCGACATCGCCAAGGTGATGGCGTGCATGGCGATCGCCGAGGCCACCACCGAGACTGAGCCAGATGGGCAGTCGCCAACGATCACGCAGGTCGCGACAGCCCTGGAACTCGACCATTCGACTGCCAGCCGGCTAGTGACCGACGCCGAAGCCGAGGGTCTCGTGCAGCGGGGCACCGATCCCACTGACCGCCGACGGACCACCGTGGAGTTGACCGACACCGGACGTGCCGCAGTGGCCGAGAGCGCAGCCATGCGGCACTGGGTGCTCTCTCACGTACTCGCCGAGTGGGAGGGAACCGACGTCGACATGCTCGCCGATCTGATTGAACGCTTCACCGATTCGCTCACGCTGCGCCTACCCGACGTCATGTGTGCCGCCCAGGCACAGTCGGCCGGCGATCCAGATTCGACCGTGAACTAGTGATCGAACCCACGCGGTGCAGCACCCTACAGATCCAGACGTATCACCACGAAGCGCCATGCTGGCCGGGACCATTTGGTGGGATAGCCAACTATTCGGACCGAATCCCCGGGACTACGCATAGGGTGACCAAGTGACTAGAACCGCCCGCTCGCGGGCACTGACAGCAACGGGAGCCGCGATGTCGGCGACCCTGGCCACTGTCGTACTCGTTGGCTTCGCCCAACCAGCCTCGGCCGCCAACGCACCTCGGAACTCAAATGGGCCGCAGGTTCGAGTGATCGGCGGCTCAAATGCGAATCGATCCAACACCAGCTGGTTCCTCCAGTTCACGCCGTCATTCCGCGGCGATCGGATGCTGTGTGGGGCGACCGCGCTGAGTCGTCGGTGGGCGGTTACCGCTGCGCACTGCGTCAAATCGGGACGCGATGGCATTGCCCAGACCGGGCGTGGTGGCAGCTACCTCCAGATCAATCCGTCGAAGATCAACTCTGGCAACGGGTACCTCCTCAGCCGGATCGTGGTGCATCCGGGATACAAACCAAACTCGCGCAATCAGCGTAACGACGTCGCGCTGCTCCGAACCCGTTCGCCGATGCCGGCGGGACGGCTGGGCATCAACACCAGCAAGTCCTCGCCGAAGAAGGGCGCGGCGGCACAGGTGTTCGGATTCGGGGAACGGATTTCCGGCGATCAAGACAGCATCGCTCGCTACCTACAGGTCGGCAATATCCAGGACCTCACCGGTCCCACTGGCAAAAAGTGCGGCTCGTACGGGGGCACAGCCTTCAACCGTGCCTACCAACTGTGCGGTGGATTGCCCCACGGTGGCGTGGACGCCTGTCAAGGTGATTCCGGCGGGCCCTTGACGTCGCGGGTGGCGGGACGTACCCGGCTGGTGGGGATCGTCAGCACCGGCACCGGCTGTGGCCTCGCTCGCTACCCAGGCATTTACACCCGCGTGTCGACCTACGCATCGTGGATCAACCGCATTGTCTTCCCACCGCACTTCACCATCACCGGCAAGTGCACCAGTCGGGTGTGCAAGGTGTGCAAGTCAGGCAGATCCACCTTCAAGGTCAACAACGTCAGCGGTAGCCGCGGCACGTGGCGGCTCAAGTCGCAGGACTCCAAACTGCGGATCTCTCAGCGCCGGGGCGCGCTCAAGGCACACCGGTCCACCAACGTCTCCTTCAGCACCAACAGCCGTGCTAAGAAGTGCGTGAAGGTCCAGTTCCAGGCATCGCACACCCCCAACCGCAACCTCGTCGTCGCGCTCAACCACAAACGCGGCTGCCGACCGTAACTCTTCGACTGCCCTGCCCATTGCCTCGGTTGCCTTGCCTCGGGTGCCGCCCGCACAGCACCTTTTCGATTGACGACTAGTTCAACTGACGACTAGCCCGACTGGGTGCAACCGGATACTCGTCAGGTCCTTCCGCCAGGCAGCAAGACGTAACATTGAGTAGTGAAGCGGTTACTCTCTGCATTGGTAGCCGGCAGCGCTCTCGCCCTGCTGGGTGCGGGCGTCGTTGCCCCCGCTCACGCCGGCACTGCGCGCATCGACGGCCAGCCCGCGTCTCGCATCGTTGGGGGCGCACCGGTTAACCAGTCCAACACCCCGACACCTTGGTACGTCCTGCTCCACCCTCGCCTCGATCGCCAGGATTGGGTCTGCGGCGGAACAGCACTATCGAGTCGGTGGATAGTGACCGCCGCACATTGCGTCTTCGGCCAGTCCGCCGGCGAAGTCGCAGCCAGCGAGGCACTTGTGAACCCAGCGGGTTTTGAGCGCGAGACACCGATTCGATGGAAGTCGATCTACGTGCATCCCAACTACACCAGTGCCACCGAGGAGAACGACATCGCCTTGATCCAGACCGCCACGGCGATGCCGATTACGGCGCTGCCCTACACCGCCAACAACTCCGGTCCATCGCTGGGAACCGCTATGACCGCGTTCGGATTCGGCCGAACCAGCGACGGTGGCTACATGAGTCGATTCCTGCGTTCGGTGAAGATTCAAGATGAGGCTGGCCAAACGGGTGGTTGTGGCCAATACGGAACCAGCTACAAATCACGCTCAATGATTTGCGGTGGGATCCCGCAGGGCGGTGCTGATTCCTGTCAGGGTGATTCGGGGGGTCCGCTGACCGCGTGGGCGGGCAGGGAGACGCTCGTGGGCATCATCAGTTGGGGAAACGGCTGTGGCCGTGCTGGCTTCCCCGGTGTCTACACACGTGTCTCGACGTATGCGGCGTGGATTGGCTCCACCACGGGCGTTGCGGGTAACCCGACCGTCGTCTCTCGACTCGCACCAGCCAAGCTCGTCGCCGCCAAGCCCTGCCGGACTCGCACGTGCAAGCTGAAGAAGGGCCACGCCCTACGCTTGAGCATCACCAACCTCGGCGGTTCAAGCGCAGGCTGGCGCGTGTCGACGTCGAAGTTGACTCGGTCAAAGACAACCGGGACTCTGCGCAGCGGCCAGACCACCCAGGTCAAGGTGACGGCAAAGACCAAGAACCGCACCTGCGCCAAAGTGAGCGCCATCAGCGGCAGCCGTCGACTCACATCGTTCCGGGTCTCCCTCAACGGAGCCAGGTGCTGAGCCTGGCAGGTGGCAGTCGACCGGTTCGGCTATGTGTCGCGGGGAAACCGAGTGGCTGAATCATCGCCATCGATGCGCCTAGTTTCAGCATGGGCGGTCATCCGCTGACTGGCGAAGAAGTCCTGCAGCAGTTCGGTCGACTCAGCTGCAAGCACCCCCCCAACGACCTCCGGTCGGTGGTTGAGGCGGCGATCGCGGACAAGATCCCAGCGACTGCCCACCGCGCCTGCCTTCTGGTCATACGCGCCAAAAACTAGCTGCTCGATTCGTGCCGAAACCAAAGCGCCGGCGCACATGGCACAGGGCTCGAGCGTGACCACCAGCGTGCAGCCGTCCAAGCGCCAGTTGCCGCTGGCCTGGCCGGCCAGGCGCAGGGCGACGACCTCCGCGTGGGCCGACGGGTCGTGGTCGGCCTCGCGGCGATTGACGCCTTGCCCAATCACTTGGCCCTCGGCATCCAGCACAACCGCGCCGACGGGCACATCGTCGGTGGCTGCTGCCTGCCGAGCAACCGCAAGGGCCAGGCGCATCGACTCTTCGTGGGTAGGCAGATGATTCATTGCAGCCAACGGGTGCTTGTCCACGGATCCGGGTGCGGGGCGCCGTCAGACTGCTCGCAGATCCCCGGACGCTGCGTCGAATGAGGGACCAAAGCCAAGTCGTGTCGCGATCGCGCTCAATACCTCGTCGGGGAACATGTCGATGTCCTCGCACAACATCGTCAACTCAGCGCCGGACATTCCCCAGTCCGCCACGATTGTCATATCACCAGCAGGGGTGACCTCGTCGAAGTCGTCATCATCATCGTTGGGGATCGGAATCCCGAGGCGATCGAGCACTTCCTCGGCAATCGGCCAATCCTGACCTGCGCTCACATCTGACAGCAAGAAGCGCGGATGTCGACCTTGCACGCGGGCGATCACGAAGAAGTCGTCGGCGATGCTTACCAGTCCGAGCACTCCGCCCTGGGATGGATGCGCCGCCAGCGAGTTGATGAGGCGGTCAACGGACAGCCCTGCCTGCGGCGGCAGCGCCTCCAGCATCCAGCGGCCCTCTTCTTGCCAGGCCGCAACCACAAAGTCGATCGCGTCGTCGTCCATCAAGCCCCTCCACTGGCCTGTGGGCGAGTCCCCACGGGCCTAGAGTCGCAGCAAAGAGCCCCTTCGGGAAGAGGCCGAACCATCAAATCTCTTTAACTGCGCTGACGACCTTGTTCAACGAGTCCTTCGCGTCACCGAAGAGCAAGGTGGTCTTGGGGTCGTACAGCAATTCGTTCTGAATGCCAGCGAATCCCGGTCGCATTGAGCGCTTCAGGAAGACGACCTGCTGGGCGTCACCCACGTTCAGGATCGGCATGCCATAGATCGGAGCGGTTGGATCGCTCTTCGCAGCGGGGTTCACCACATCGTTGGCACCCACGACAAGAACAACATCCGTGGAGGCAAACTCCGGATTGATCTCGTCCATTTCCTTGAGCTGGTCGTAGGGCACATTCGCCTCTGCCAGTAGTACGTTCATATGTCCCGGCATCCGTCCGGCAACTGGGTGGATCGCGTAGTCAGCCTCAATACCCTTGTCGTTGAGCATGTCGACCAACTCCCGCAGGGTGTGCTGAGCCTGCGCAACCGCGAGCCCGTAACCGGGAACGATGATGACCTTGTTCGCGTAGCCCAACATGATGGCGACATCCTCCGGCGAGGACGAGCGAACTGGACGGTCGTCGGCGACGCCGGCTCCACCCGCGGTGGACTTGGTCGTGAAGGCGCCGAACATGGTGTTGGTCAATGGCCGACCCATCGCCTTGGCCATCTCGCGGGTGAGCAGCGTTCCGGAGGCGCCGACCAAGGTGCCGGCGACGATCAGCAGCACGTTGCCCAGGACGTAACCGCTGGCGGCTACTGACAATCCGGTAAATGCGTTGAGCAGCGAAATGATGATCGGGACGTCCGCACCACCGACTGGCAGCACCAGCAGCAGGCCGAGGACAGCCGAGAGCACGATCAGCGCGACTAGTAGCCATGTTGCCGGCGCGACGACCAGCCAGACTGCGGCGACGAGGGTGCCGATGCCCACCAGCGAGGTCACGAACCGACCCGCCGGCAAGACGATCGGTCGGGTCGTGATGGCTTCCTGCAACTTCAGGAAGGTCAGCACCGATCCGGTGAAGGACACTGAACCAACAACCACAGTGAAGACGGTCGCGGCGAGGATCCCCTTCGACTCGTTGTCTCCGGAACCCAGGAACTCAATGATCGCCACCAGCGCCGCAGCACCGCCACCGACGCCGTTGAACAACGCGACCAACTGCGGCATCGCGGTCATCTTCACGCGACGAGCCGTTGGGAAGCCGATCAGGGTGCCGACGATGATCGCGGCGATGATCAGCCACACGTTTTTCATGTGGGGATGGGCAAAGAACAACACGACCACTGCGAGGACGGCACCGAAGGCGCCGAGCAAGTTGCCATTGCGGGCCGTCTTGGGACCGGAGAGTCCCTTGAGGGCCAACACAAAGCAGATAGCGACAAACAGGTCAACGAGTTGTGACCAGACGGGAACGGCTGCAATCGTCATTTGCCGGCCCCCTCGTCGGTAGCCGATTCAACTGGTTTGGGTGCCTTCTTCGGCTTGAACATCTCCAGCATCCGGTCGGTGACAACGAATCCACCGACCATGTTGATGGTGGCCAGCACGATGGCGATCACGCCAAGCACGGTGGTCAGGGTGGAGTCCGATTCGCCGGTCACCAAAATCGCGCCGACGAGCACCACGCCGTGGATGGCGTTGGCCCCGGACATGAGGGGCGTATGCAGAACGGTCGAGACTTTGGAGACCACTTCGAAGCCGACAAAGATCGACAGGATGAAAATGGTCAGTAGTGCCACACCGGAGTTCATCTGGCTATGCCCCCTGCTTTATCTCGCCGTTGAGCACAACGGCGCAGCCCTGGAAGACCTCGTCCTCTGGATCGAGGACCAGTTCCCCTTCTTGCACCGCCAAACCGAGCAAAGCGACCACGTTCATCGCGTACAGCCTTGACGCGTGGACGGGCATCGAACTCGCGACGTCTTTGGCTCCCCAGATCCGTACCCCGTCGATGACGACCTCTTCGCCCGCCACCGAGCCCTCCACGTTTCCGCCGGTCTCGGCCGCGAGGTCAACGACGACTGACCCGGGCTTCATGTCCGCGAGCATCTCGGCGGTGACCAGTCGTGGTGCCTGCCGACCGGGAACTGCGGCTGTCGTAATGAGCACGTCGGACTCGGTGATGTATGGGGTGAGCAGCTCGCGTTGGCGGGCCGCGCGGTCTTCGGACATCTCGCGGGCATAGCCGCCACCGGCCTCCAGCGCCTCAAGGTCGAGCTCGATGAAGCTCGCGCCCATTGACTTGACCTCGTCGGCCGATGCCGCGCGAACGTCATAGGCAGAAACGACCGCACCCAACCGTTTGGCGGTCGCAATCGCCTGCAAGCCGGCAACACCGGCACCAAGTACCAGCACCTTGGCAGGTGGGATCGTGCCAGCTGCGGTCATGAACAGCGGGAAGAACTTGGGCAACAGCTCGGCTCCGACCAACGCGGCGCGGTATCCGGTCACCAGTGCCTGCGACGTCAGTGCGTCCATTGACTGTGCCCGGGAAATGCGCGGCACCAGATCGAAGGACAGCGCAGTCGCCCCAGCGCTGGCGATCGCTTCGATGGCTGCGGTGTCATTTGCGGGTTGTAGGAATGACATCGCGACGGCACCCGACTTGAGCTTTGCGCCGCGTTCTGGATCGAGGGGTCGCACCGTTGCGATCACGTCAGCATCAGCAAGTGCGTCGTCGACGTCTTCGGGTGCCACGATGCTGGCACCAGCGGCCTCGTACTCCGAATCGCCGCCAAATGCCGTGTCGCCTGCACCGGATTCCAGCAAAATGTCCAGTCCCAGAGCGGCCAACCGGCTCACCGTATCCGGGACCATCGCAACTCGCCGTTCACCCTCGCGAGTCTCTGCGGGCACAAAAAGCCTCACGTAACAGCACCTCCAGTCATCTGCCAGAGCGTATTCGGAGACGGTGAACGCCCGTTGCGCCGCCCCCGGGTTCCTTGATCGGGGCAAAAAGCCAACAGCGGCCGCGTTTTGGATTGATCAGTGGATCTGTGCCCTGTCACGGGACTCCGGTGGGTCTTCCTGTGGTTCGGTGCGGTCGGTGGCAAGCTACTCGCCATGCGCTTCGGTCCCGCCAAATCTGCCCTCCTACTCACCGCCACCAGCCTGACTGCGGCCACCCTGCTTTCCGGCTGCTCGTCGGGCAGTTCGTCGGAGCCAACCCAGACGCCTAGCGCCACCGGCACTGCCGAATCCACCTCAGCGAGCCCCAGTCCGAGCACCAGCGGCACCGAGGTCGACTTCAACTCGAACCTGACTTCGGTTTACAGCAGTACCGACACCGTTGGGGCAGACAAGAATCAGGTCTACGGCACGAATGTGCTCACCGGCGTCACCACGATCAACGACCGATCGGTGCGCGTGCGAATGCTCGGAACCGTGGACTACACCGATGGCAGTGGACCGATTGGTGGGTTCCTGCAATTGACTTGGAGCGACGGAACCACCTTGGGTATGCGACAGCAAGGAACGGCCGCTTTCGATGCTGACACCAAGAAGACTGCGTTCGATGCAACTCTTGAGGTGATCAACGGCAGCGGGAAAGCCGGGGCAACAACCGGATCAGGTACCTGGACCGGCACCCGCGCGAGTACGTTGGGCTCCAGCGTCAAGATCAAGGTCAAGCTGAACCTCGTTGGGGCACCAGCTCAGTTCACCGGTGCATCTGCGGCCGGCCCGACCGACATTCCGAGTGAGAGCTACTCGGCGACGATCTCTCCGTAGCCGCCGGAGCACAACGACCCCAAGCCCGCGACACCGCTCGCAACGCTGGCTAGCCGGAGTAGTAACCCACCGTCGGCATTCACCCGGTAACGCGACACCTGCCCTCAAACGGGGGTACAAATGGGCACAACTCACGGAGGGGTGTGTCCAGTGGCTAGAACAATGCTGTTCGGCGCGGTCTGCGCCGTATTGGCGTTTCTGGTCATCATGACCGGTCAGGTACTCAATCTCAGTCTTCAGAACGTCCTGCTTTCGCTGGCAGTGGGGGCGGCCCTGGGGCTCGTTCGCACCAACAGTCCGGTCACCCGGATCGGTGCGTTCCTGGTTGGCTTCCTGCTCGGCATCATCTTCTTCGTCCTGCGCCTTGCCGTGTTCCCCTCAACGTGGCTTGGAAACGCCGTTGCGGTCGTCCTGATCATCTTGGCACTCACGCTCATCAGCGCGCTGACAAAGGACAAGTTGCCGCTGTGGGCAATGTTCCTCGGAACGGCCGTCTTTGCCGGTTCCTACAACAGCTACTTCATGACCACCCCCTGGTTGTTCGAGAGCCAAGCGGTATCAGTGGCGGCCGGTTCGCTGTTTGCGGTGTCGGCTGGCTTCCTCGTCGCATTGCTGGTTGAACTGCGCGAGGCACGAGGCGGGGTGGACTCGGTCGACCCGATGAAGCCAATCGACCCATCTGACGGTGGCTACGCCGCCGGTGCGCCCACCAACGCCACGGCGAATCCAGCGGGTGCAATCCCGACCCAGCAGCACAGTGGAATCTCCGTTTTCACTTCCCAGGACGGGGCACAGTAGGCATGGCAGGCAAACGAACCCGGGCCAACCGGACGACGGACAAGGCGCACCGGCTGATCAGATCCCGTGGCCTGCGCACCACCGTCGTGGCGGTCGCAGCGGGCACTTTGGTCGCTGGCATGTCAGCCGGCGGCGCGCAGTCAGCCCTCGCAGACGACAATCCGCTGTCCGGCCTGATGCCATCGTCATCCGGCCCGTCGGTCGACAAGTCGAGCTTGCCGCAAATGATCAACCAGGATCCCGCCAGTACCGACAAGAACGGCCTCAACGTCACCGTCGGCAAGGCGGTATTGGTCGCGACCGATCCGTCCGGCACTCCAGGCACGACAGTTCTGCTCGCCAACACACAGGTCTCCGGCAAGGGCACGGCAACGGTCAAGGTGCCAATGGGAACCGTGAATGCAAAGAACGGTGGCGGTTTCCAAGCCCCCAAGATGGACGGCGAAGACATCGTCTACGACGTCAACAACGCCGGCGGAAATACCCAGCAGACCCTCGCGGCCTCGAACGGCTCGTACAAAGGCGACTTACCTATCGGGGTCGAGGTCACAACCACCGTCGACGGCAAGCCCGTGGAGCCCGCAAAGATGGTGGGCGTCAGTGGCCACGTAGTGCTCACGTACAAGTTCACCAACAAGACCGCCGTGCCAACCCGCATCAGCTACCGCGATCCGGACAAGAACCTGGTGACCGAGACCCGTGACGTGCCAGTGCCTTTTGGCGGCGCCTTCTCGATCACGCTCCCGCAGGGATTCTCCGACGTCAGCGCGCCCTGGGCGCAGGGTGGCATGCAGCCGGCCGGCACGACCCTTGCCGGCACGATCATGTTGTTCCCGCCGCTGAGCAACACCTCCACCCTGACCATCGAAGCGCGGGCGGATAACGCGGACCTACCCAACTCGTCCATGCAAGCGCTGCCGCTAACACTGTCGGACAACTCCATCGGACGCTTGGCATTCCAGTACGCGCCACTGGCAAACAGGGCGACCGAGATGGTCTACCAGGGCGGCCTCATGGGCCAGTCCATGTTGACCAAGTACCAACTCATGCTCATGAAGTACTCGGCGCTCGCCGCAGGCCTGGAGAAGGAGTACGTCGTTCCGACTGTCGAGAAGTTCCAGGATGGGACTTACCAGGCAGAACTCAACCAGGCCACCGCCGGTGTCCAGCAGCTTGCCGATGGCACCAAACAACTCAATGAGTTGCTTCCCCAGGCGCAGAAGGTCATCGGCCTACTGAGCCAATACAGCACACTGGGCGCTAAGGAACTCGAGAAGAACCGGAACAAACTCAATCAGGGGCTCGACGCCTTCGTCACGGGCGCGAACCTCCTGCAGAGCAAGCTGCCACAGATCAAGAACGTCGACGCGCTGCTGAATCAATACGGACCGGAAGGAGTGGACAAGGCCCTGACAGTGGCCGAGTCGGCCAAGCAGGTTTGCCCCAAGGTTCAAAGCGTGGACAACAAATGGGACGCGTTCTACACCTACCTGACGACCCACTACGTGCCTCTGACGTCGTACACCTACTGGGACGTGCTGCAGGCCGTTCCGCTACTCGGTTCGTTCATGAACGACCTCAAGTACCTGTTCGAAAACTACTCCGGCTACATCGACGATTGTGTGACATACGCCCCGACTGCGGTCGAGCTGCTGACCTCGCTCAAAGCGGCCCTACCCGGCATCCTGACCAAGCTCGGCAGCGCCGTTGTGGCCCTCGAGAAGGTGAGCGCTCTGGGACAGAAGGGGATTGGGTACGTCAAACAATTCCAAGCGTACGAACCGACTTTGTTCAGACTGCTCGACAACAACAAGTGCAAGAAGAATCCATCCGGCATCTCGAAGTGCGGCATCATCCAGCAACTGAAGTTCCTCAACGCAATGATGATTCTGGCCAAGACCGAGGTGAACAACAAGATGGTCCCCGGAACGTCGAAGATGGCCTCCTACATCCCAACAATCGACAAGCTCTTTGCCCAGGCGAGCAGATACGTGGATCAGTACGGCCCTGCGGCCGAGCAGGTGCCAGCATTGATGCAGGAATATGCGGACAAGCTTGGCGTCTATGGCGGCTACGCGGGCCAGGTGGTCAAGTACGGTGCCAAAGCTGAGATTGAGGTGGCCCGGTCAACCGCCGAGTTGGAGATCATGAACGCCCGCGCTGAAGCTGGCCAAGGCCTACCGGCCGGTCCAGCGCAGGGCGCCAATACCAACCTGGGCGTTTACCAGTACCAGGTTGCCGGCGCGAGCGATGCCAGCCGACAGAACGCACTGTTGTTTGGCTTGGCTGCACTGCTCATCGTGCTGACCGCCACCTTCGGGACGGTGCTCTACCGCAAGCACGGATAGGCGCCACGGTCGGAGCGTTATCCAACGAGCCGCTAGCCAACGAGCACGGTGTGCTCGCTGGTCGGTTCCAGCTCGTGCTGCTGCGGCTTGATCATCGTGAAGGTCACGATCGCGGCTACCGCCATGATTCCCGCACCCCAGGTAAACGCAACGGTGTAGCCGTGGACGATGCCCTCTGGCAGCGCAGCCTGTCCGCCGTGTGCGACCACGAACGCTGTTGTTGCCGACGCGGCGATGGTGTTGAGCAAGGCGGTTCCAAGCGAGCCACCGATCTGCTGGGTCGTGTTGACCATCGCGCTGGCGACACCGGCATCGTGTTTCTGCACGCCGGTCAGCGCCGTGCTCGACAGTGGAACGAACGTCAGTCCCATTCCGACGCTCAGCAGAATCATCGATGGCATGACGTGCGTGAGGTACGCGGTGTCAACGCCGATTTGCGTCAACCAGGCCATGCCGATCATTCCGAGGATCAAACCGGTCGTCATGACGGGTCTCGGACCGAATCGTGGCAACAACCGGCTGGCCGCACCTGCGGAAAGGATCACGCCAGCGGAGAACGGCAGGAACGCGAAACCTGACCGCAATGCCGAGTAGCCCAGCGTGCCCTGCATGTAGAAGGTAAGGAAGAGGAACATCCCGAACAGGGCAACCCCGACCATCAACGACGTGATGAACGAGCCACCGCGGTTGCGGTCCAGGACGACTCGCAGCGGAAGCAGCGGGTGCGAGCTGCGGGACTCGATGATGACAAACGCGGTGAGCAGCACCAACGACGCGCCGATGAAGCCCAGCGTGACGGCCGAGGCCCATCCGTCGGTTGCCGCCTTGGTGAATCCGTAGACCATGGCGACAAGGCCAGCGGTAACGGTGATCGCGCCGGGGATGTCGTACTTTCGGTTACCCTCTGCGCGACTCTCGGCGAGCATCGGTATGGCCGCGAAGAAGGCGACCAGCGCAATTGGAACGTTCACCAACAGGCACCAGCGCCAGGATGCGTACTCGGTCAGAATTCCTCCGAGGACCAAGCCGATGGCAGCGCCACCACCAGCGATAGCGCCGTAGACGCCGAATGCCTTTGCCCGTTCCTTGGGTTCAACGAATGTGACGGTAATCAGCGACAACGCGGCTGGTGCCAACATCGCGGCGAACGCGCCCTGCAGCGCGCGGGAGGCGAACAGCATCCCCCCGCTTTGCGCCAAGCCGCCGAGTGCGGAGGCAGCAGCAAATCCAATAAGCCCAACGAGGAACATTCGCTTGCGGCCAACGTAGTCAGCGATGCGCCCACCGAGGAGTAGCAGACCGCCGAACGCCAACGTGTAGGCCGTCACGACCCACTGCCGGTTCGCGTCGGAGATGCCTAGGTCCATCTGCGCCGATGGCAGTGCGATGTTGACGATGCTGGCGTCGAGCACCACCATCAACTGGGCAGTTGCGATGACGGCAAGGCCAAGCCAACGGCGGTTATGGATGCCAGCGGGTGCGGTCACCGTCGGCGAACTTGCTGAGGACATGCAGATCCTTCCAAAGCCACAGCACCACAGTGCTGTCGTTGCGATTCGTGCGGGTGCGGAGTCTCGAGTGCTACCAAGGCCTCAGATGATCTCTACCTGCGAGCCAACCTTTGGTTAGCCTCCCCTATTCCTGCTCTAAGGCGAATGTGACGGCTCTCTCGTTACGGTGGGCGCGTGACCATGCGAGCCGAACACCGTCGGGCCGCTGCGGGACTGCTTGCGTTGGCGTCCCTCCTGTTGGTCGCGGGTTGCGGCGTGCCCGACCCGTTCGCTTCCTCGGGACTCGGTGGCAAGGCCATCACACTGGATATGCCGATCGTCAACGGTTCGCATCCGTTTCTGATCGCCCACGTGCGGGTCGCCGGTGGACCATCAATCCCGGTGCTGGTCGACACGGGGTCGCCCGGCTTGCGCGTCTTCGCCAACCGCGTCGGGAAGGCTGGTCTGACCACCGAGGGCGAACGGGAAAGCACCACGTACGAGGACGGGACAACATTCACCGGTTCACGAGCAAACGCCCCCGTGTCGATCGGCAACCTCCCAACGGCTGGCCCGATCGCGATTCAGTTGGTTGAGCAGGTCTCGTGCTCCCCGCAATCACCCCACTGCGCGGGTTCGGACGGGCTTGCCACGTTCGCCCGGCAACAGGGCTTCGCTGGCATCCTCGGCATTGGTCTGATGAAAGCGCCGGTCTACAGCCCGCTTGTGCAGTTGGAAGGCGGAC
>JAGNDY010000032.1 GCA_018003655.1 Candidatus Nanopelagicales bacterium | reverse complement strand
GCCAGCGCGGTCTTGCCGGTCTGGCGGTCGCCGATGATGAGCTGGCGCTGGCCGCGACCGATGGCGGTCATGGAATCGACTGCCTTCAGGCCAGTCAACATCGGCTGGGTCACTGGTTGACGCTCGACTACCGAGGGCGCCTGGACCTCAAGGGCGCGCTCACCGTCTGCAGTGATGGGACCAAGGCCGTCGATCGGCTTGCCGAGCGGGTCGACCACGCGACCGAGGAAACCGTCGCCGACGGGCACGGATAGCACCTTGCCGGTGCGCTTGACGACCTGGCCCTCTTCGATATGGGTGGGATCACCGAGCAGCACGCATCCGATCTCGCGGACATCGAGGTTCAGGGCCAGGCCGAGCAGGCCGCCTTTGAACTCGAGCAGTTCGTTTGTCATCGCCGAGTGCAGTCCCTCGACGCGGGCGATACCGTCGCCGGTCTCCACCACACGACCAACTTCTTCACGGGCGTTCTCCGGTGAGAACGCGGCAACGTTTTGCTCAATCGCTCCGCGGATCTCCTCTGGTGAGATCGTCAGCTCCGCCATGGTTCCTTCGCTTTCTTCTGGTCCGCATCGTTGTGATGCGGGTCTTTCGATCAGGTCAGTTGTCGGTCGTGAATTGCCTAGCCGGTCATCCTTCGTCGAGCCTGCTCGAGCTTGGTCGCCGTGGTCCCGTCGATGACTTCATCGCCGATGCGCACCTCGATCCCACCGATGACTTCGGGATCAACTTCAACGTTGAGTTCCACGGATCGCCCGTGGATGCGGGAAAGCACTTCGGACAGTCGTTGTGACTGTTCTTCGGTCAACGCCGACGCGGCGCGGACGTCGGCGATGACGCGTCCGCGGCGGGCCGCGGCGAGCTCCGAGAGCCCCGTGACCGCGTCCTGGATCCTGCGGCCGCGCAGACTTCCTGCGACGTGACTGACCAGCGCGATTGTCTCTGTCGCCGCCTTCCCATCGAGGAGGGAATGGACGATCCCTGCCTTGGTCTCAGAGTTCGATGCTGGATCGGTCAGGGCCATCTGCAGCGATGGGTTCGCATCAATCGCGCGACCGAACCGGAATAGCTCCTCTTCGACTCGATCGATGTTGCCGTCGATCTCCGCAGCCATCAAGATCAGCGTCGCGCCGGCCTCTTCGGTCGCGTCGATCAGATCGGAATCCGATGACCAGCGGCTCTCGACGATCTGCTGGAACACCGCCACGGTGAGCTCACCGACCTGGCTGCCGAACAACTGGGTAACGGTCCGCTGTTTTGCCTCGACTTCGATTGCCGGGTCTGCCAGCGTCGCGCGCAGGGAACGCTCCGCGTCGAGCAGCTCCGCAATCGACAGCAGTTCGGATCCTGCGGCGGTGAAGTCCGAGCTGGGTCCAACGCCGATCCGATTCTCGATCCGCTTGCCGAGCGAGGACGTCGCCTCGTCAAAACGGGCGCGCAGAGACTCCTCCAGCGCGGCCCACGACGTCCTACTGGCACCAAGCATCAGGAAGCTCCCGACGTTTCTGCGGCCGTCTGCTCGAGCTCACCGATGAACCGGTCAACAACGCTCTTTGAACGGGCATCGTCGGTAAGCGACTCACCAACGATGCGTCCGGCCAAGTCGGTCGCCATCGAGCCCACGTACTTGCTGAGCTCAGACACGGCACGGGTCTTTTCCGCCTCTATCTGCGCCTGTGCTTGAGCTGTCACAGCGGCAGCAGCCGCTTGAGCCTCAGTGCGCGCCTCCGCGATGATGCCAGCCTTCTCAGCTTGGGCTTGGGCGCGGATTTCCGACGCTTCCTCCCGGGCAGTCGCCAACTGATCCTGGTAATCAGCCAGCATCTTGTTGGACTCTTCCTGGGCCTTCTCCGCCTTGCGCAGACCACCTTCGATGAGCCGCTCGCGCTCGTCCAACGTTGCCTTGATCTTGGGCAAAAGCAACTTGGCGAGGACGCCGAACACAATCAAGAAGGCGATCGTGCCGATGATGAACTCACCGATCGGCACTGCAAGCACATTGAAGCCGCCTTCAGCGGATGCAATGAGATTCGTCATGGGGTTTCCTCCCCTCAAGGAGTTGGGGGTTGGCGGTTTAGGTGAACACGAACGGGGCGACGAAGCCCAACAGTGCCAACGCCTCTGCCAGCGCGAAGCCGATGAACATGTTCTGACGGATTACGCCATAAGCCTCTGGCTGACGGGCGATGGCTTGTACGCCATTACCGAAAATGAGGCCGATACCGATACCGGGGCCGATGGCCGCGAGGCCATACCCAACTGCGCCCAGGTTTCCGGAAACTTCTGCGATGGTCTCCAGCATTTCGCTTTCCTTCTCTTCTCGTACCCCACGGACTATCCGCAGGGACGGGTCTTGTGTCTCTCAGTGCTCGTGACTGAGAGATCCTGCAATGTATGAAGCGGTCAATAGGGTGAAGATATACGCCTGCAGCGCCTCGATCATGAACTCGAAGCCTGTCATGATGACGGTCATCAGGAACGAGGCCGTCGAACCGAGAAGTCCGATCACCGAGAAACTGAACAAGTAAATCGACGCGACGATGAAGACCGTCAGCAGAAGATGGCCAGCGAACATGTTGGCCATAAGTCGAATGGCCAGCGTGAACGGGCGAATGATGACGTTCGAGAGGAACTCGATCGGGGCCAGAATGATGAGCACTGGTGCGGGGACGCCCGGCGGGAACATCATGTTGGTGAAGAACTTGATGGGGCCCTGCTTCCTCATGCCGATGAACATGTAGGTCAGCCACACCATGATCGCCAGGGAGACCGGCATGACGAAGAGCGCCGTTGGTGGGAACTGCATCCCGGGAACAATGCCCATGACGTTCATGAAGAACACGAAAAAGAAGAGCGAGACCAGGAACGGGAGGAACTTGTCGCCCTCTCGACCGATGGTCTCGCGGCTGATCTGGTCGCGAACGAACATGTAGCCCATCTCGCCGATGCCCTGGACCTTTCCGGGGATCAAGCGAGGCTTGGCAAACGCGACCGTGAAGAAGATGATGACCAGTGCGGCGCACATGATCACCACCAACATGGGCTTATTGATGATGAACTCGACGCCCAGGAACTTGTACTGAGCGATCGGGTTGAACTCGAAGATCTCGGTGCCGGGGGCAGGAAATCCACAACCCGAGTACAGGTGACAGCCACCACTGGCGAGGGTGCTGCTGACGAGGTCAGACACCTGTCACCTCCGTGCGGTCGGGCATCTTTTCTGACCCCTCTGCGGGCTTAGCGATCACTTTCGTGACCTGTCCGGCTTGACAGTATGCGCATCGTCGTACTTGAGTCGCGCATAGACGAGATAGAGCCCGGCGGTCATCCCAAACAGGATGCCGCCAGCGATGAAGAGTTGTTGGTGTCCGAGCCAGCGACCCAGCAACCATCCGATCCCGCCGTAGAGCACGATTCCGGTGATCAAACGTCCGGTAATCAACCAAGCGGTCTCGTTGGGCGTACGGTCACGTCCGTCCCGCGCACCCTCACTCGCCATCGCGGAGCAACCTAGCAGTCGTGGTGTGACGAGCCAACGCGAACCTCCACGGTTGGCGGGGGGAACTACGATTCATGGCTCTGCGGAGGCTCAGCAGCCCGGACGCCCGGTCCGGTGCCCGGCTCCACGTAAAGAACCTTCGTCCGCATGAGGACCCACACCGCAGCACCGGTCCAAACGAGCGCACAAACCACAACCGTCAGCGCGAACGCCCGGGATGCGAAGAACGTCGCGTCTTTGAGGATCGCCATCAAGACGAACAAGACGCCCATCTGCAGCACGAACACCAACAACGCCATGTTCATGGCGATGGCGGGATTGTTGCGCAGCACTCTGGCGACGACATATTGGCCCAGACCAAAGAACGCGAGAACGACAACGGTTCCCAGTGCGCCAGCGATCGCGCCTTTGCTGCCAGCTACCAGGGTGGCGATGACGGTCGCCGCGATACCCACGGCCGCCGTGATCAGCAACGGTGTTCGGATGAGTTTCTGGTCGGCAGCATCGGCGCCGTAATCCACTGGTGCGCTCTGCGGACTAGATCCCACCCCGGATGAAGAACTCATGACACAGCAGACGGTACACGAGGGCCGCCCGCAGGAGCAGCAAACCGTTGGTCTGGTTGAGTTTGCTCACATGGATGCGGGCTTGGGTCGCCCCGGTCGCAACACCAAGACCCCGAGGGCACTGACGCCGACCAAGAAGATCACCCCCGAGATGACCCACGGCACGAAGGCCAGCGAGACAGCCGTGAATGCGATCAGCGCGGTCCAGCCGTGCATGAGGCCCACAGCGCGGCGCTGCGAGTGACCCAGTTCCAGCAGTCGGTGATGAAGGTGCTGCTTGTCGGGTGCAAACGGGCTCCGACGTGCGCGCGTGCGCCTGACAACCGCCAGTCCCACGTCGAGTAGCGGAACGGCAATCACCGCTGCTGGCAGCAACAAGGGCAGCAGTGTCGGCAGCAGGACCGGACCGTTCAGTGAGGCTGGATCGACCCGCCCAGTCAACGTGATCATTGACGACGCGAGCAGCAATCCGATCAACATCGAACCCGTGTCCCCCATGAAGATCCGAGCAGGGTTGATGTTGTGCGGCAGGAAGCCCAGGCACATTCCGGCCAGCAGTGCGCAAACCAGCGTAGGTAGCGCGGCCCGGTCGATCTGGGCACCGACACTGAGCAAGTACGAGTAGGCAAACAACGCCAGTGCGGCGATGCCGACGATTCCAGCTGCCAGACCGTCGAGGCCATCGACGAAGTTCACCGCGTTGACGGTGAGCACCACGATCAGCACGGTCAGCAGCACGCTGGTCAGCGGATCGAGCAGGAGGGTCCCATCGATCGGTAACCACAGCACCTGAATCCCCATGACGGCCATCGAACCGGCCGCCAGCGCCTGACCCGCGAACTTGGTGGGGGCATCCAGACCCCAGCGATCATCGGCTAACCCGAGCAGCAGGATGATCGTCGCGCCGGTCAGCAGCGCCAGCGGCTGACTACTGCTGCCGAACACCGAGTCAAGTGACGGGAGCCTGCTCGCCAGCAGCAGGCCCGCCAGCAGACCGATATACATGGCCAAGCCGCCCCACCGCGGTGTCGGGGTGTCATGCACGTCGCGATCACGCACCTCCGCCATCGCCCGGGCTTTGATAGCCAGACTGCGCACAGGCGGCGTCATCAAGTAGGTGACGACCGCTGCGACGAGTAGGCACAGCACGTATACGCGCAACGCAACTCCTCACAGTCGAGCGGTCGTTCAGCCTGTCGCGGTGGTGGCGCTACAGACGTGATCGCCTCGGGGGGTCAGCCCTGAGGGTAGGCCGGAAACTCAGTCACGAGCGTAGACACTTCGGACCGGATCGCATCTGCTGACGCAGTGTTCTTGATCGCTTTGCCGATGAGCGAGCCGATCTGGCGCATCTGGTCTTGCTTCATCCCCTGCGTTGTCACTGCGGGAGTGCCAACACGAATCCCCGAGGCAACGCTCGGCGGCTGCGGGTCAAACGGAATCGCGTTCTTGTTCAACACGATGCCCGCAGCGTCACAACGCTGCTCGGCCTCGGTCCCGGTGACGCCGGTTCCCTGCAGGTCCAGCAAGGCGAGGTGGGTGTCGGTGCCGCCGGTCACCGGCCGCATTCCCTCGTCGGCTAGCGCCGCCGTGAGAGTCTGGGCATTCGCAATGACCTCGCGCGTGTACTCCTGGTAGGCGGGCGTCATCGCCTCCTTGAGCGCAACCGCCTTGGCCGCAACCACGTGCATGAGTGGGCCACCCTGCATCATCGGGAAGACGGCCTTGTCGATCGCGGGTCCATGCTCTTTGGTCGACAGGATCATGCCGCCGCGCGGGCCACGAAGGACCTTGTGGGTCGTGAACGTCACCACGTCGGCGTACGGGACCGGGCTGGGGATCGCCTTGCCGGCGACCAAACCAATGAAGTGCGCGGCGTCGACCATCAGGATGGCGCCGACCTCGTCGGCGATTTCGCGGAACGCGGCGAAGTCAATCAGCCGCGGGATGGCCGAACCACCGCAGATGATCATCTTGGGGTGGTGTTCGCGTGCCAGGTCGCGGACTTGGTCGTAGTCGATGTCTTCGGTCTTCTGATCCACCCCGTAGTGCACCGCGTTGAACCACTTGCCTGAGAACGACACCTTGGTCCCATGGGTCAGGTGACCGCCGTGAGGCAGGCTCATCGCCAGTACGGTCTCGCCAGGCTTCATGAATGCGCCGTATACGGCGATGTTCGCGCTGGCCCCGGAATGCGGCTGGAGGTTCGCATGCTCCGCCCCGAAGAGTTCCAAGGCGCGCTCGATCCCGAGCATCTCGGCTTTGTCGACTTCCGAACAGCCACCGTAGTAGCGACGCCCTGGATAGCCCTCCGCGTACTTGTTGCTCAGCGTCGATCCCAGCGCCGCGAGCACCGCGGGGCTGGTCAGGTTCTCGCTTGCGATCAGCTGCAATCCCCCGCGGATGCGTTCGAGTTCGGAGAGGAGCACGTCGGCAATCTCAGGGTCCTCGGACTGCAGGGCGGCAAAGTCAGAACCATAGAACGGCACGTCGGTCATGGTCGCAAGTCTAGGCGCGGGACAATCATTGAGTGATTAGGCGGTTCGATGCGTGTGTTCCGGAGGAATTGCAGCGCGGAATTGAGGCAGCAACCTCGGCCCTGCGGCGTGGCGAACTCGTGGTGGTGCCGACCGAATCTGCCTACGGAATTGCGGCGGACGCGTTTCGCGCGGACGGGCTCTCCCGCCTGCGGCACTTGAAGAATCGCGGCCGGGAATTGCCGATCCCCGTCATGATCGGCCAGACCACGACCGTCGATGGGCTGGTGTCCAGTCTCAGCGAGGATGCCCGAACGCTGATGGCTGCTTTCTGGCCTGGATTGCTGACGATTGTGGGAACAGCGCAGGGATCGTTGAGCTGGGAGGTTGGTCCGCTCAACGATCCGACCGTGTCGGTCAGGATGCCGCTGCACCCGGTGGCCTGGCGGTTGGCCCGATCGGTGGGACCGCTGGCGCTCACCGGTGCGAATGTTGCCGGCGCGGACTTGCCGCTGACATGTGACGAGGCCGCCGCACAGTTCAGCAACGCGGTCAGTGTCTATCTCGACGCTGGCACCTGCGAACCGGGGCCGCCCTCATCAGTCGTGGACGTCACCACCAGTCCCCCAACGTTGCTGCGAGAGGGCGCTGTCAGTCTGACTGAGCTGCGCGAGGTGTGCCCGCACCTCAGTGCGGCCGCCGAGTAGCGACAGTCACCCGTGGGCGCTCAGTCAGGTCGAGATGATCGATGATGTCGAGGAAGTCACCGGATTGCTCGACTGCCCCCGGAACCCCCAGTTGCCCTGCCTCGAACCCCTGATGGTCTCCGTGCTCAATCAACAGGGTGCCCCCCGGCCGCAACAACCGCGCCGCTGACCGGACAACGGCGCGGACCACGTCAAGGCCGTCATCGCCGCCATAGAGCGCTTCGGGCGGGTCGTAGTCACGTACCTCGGGGTCGCGGGGAACTGCATCCTGCGGGATGTATGGGGGGTTGCAGGTCACCACGTCCACCAGGCCGAGCAGGTGGGTCAAGACTTCATCGGATTTGCCAGCATCTCCGGCCACCAATTCCACCGTCGACCCAACACTGGCCACTTGCTGGCGGTGACGATCGATGTTGCGGCCAGTCCACACCAGCGCGGCTGGTAGCAGTTCTATGGCGACGACCCTCGTATGTGGCCGTTCGGTCGCCAGCCCGAGGGCGATGGCTCCCGACCCAGCGCACAGGTCCACCACCAATGCGGGCCCCCCGCCGCCAGCCAGCGCGGGCGCTGCCAACGCGAGCTCGACCAGCAATTCCGTCTCCGGCCGCGGCACAAAGACCCCTGGACCGACCGCAAGCGTCAGGTGCCGAAACCATGCGTGCCCCAACACGTGTTGCAGTGGCTCGCGACGCGCGCGGCGATCCACAAGTGCGACGAATTGCTCGACCTGGTCGCCGGTCAGCGGCGGTTCAATACTCAGCCCAGACCGACTGACGCCGAGTACGTCAGCGAGGATCCAATCCACATCGCTCACCGCGCTCTGGATGCCTGCGGCCATCAGCTGGGCGCGAGCCCGGTCACGCAGCTGCCGAAAATTGGCCGAGTCAGGCAACGGTTACTCGCCAGCGAGTCGAGCGGCCATGTCGGCATCGACGCATGACTGGACGATTGGGTCGATCTCGCCGTCCAGGACGTGGTCGAGGTTGTACGACTTATAGCCCGTGCGATGGTCGGCGATCCGGTTCTCCGGAAAGTTGTACGTGCGAATGCGCTCGGAGCGGTCAACGGTGCGCACCTGGGCTTTGCGGGTGGCCGATGCCTCTTCGGCGGCCTTCTCTTCCTCCAGCACGATCAAGCGTGCGCGCAGGATGCGAAGCGCCTGCTCACGGTTCTGCAACTGCGACTTCTCGTTCTGGCACGAGACCACCAACCCGGTTGGGACGTGGGTGATCCGGACGGCTGAGTCCGTGGTGTTGACGCTCTGGCCACCCGGGCCGGACGAACGATAGACATCGATGCGCAGGTCATTGGGGTCGATTTCGATGTCGATCTCTTCGGTCTCCGGCAGTACCAGTACCCCGGCAGCGGAGGTGTGGATCCGGCCCTGAGACTCGGTGACCGGGACGCGTTGGACGCGGTGGACTCCACCCTCGTAGCGCAGCCGGTCGTAGGGTGCCTCTCCCGGCTCGGGTACACCCTTAGCTTTCACGGCGACCGCGATGTCCTTGTAGCCACCCAAATCGGATTCGACGCTTTCCAGCACCTCGGTCTTCCAGCCTCGGCGTTCGGCGTAGCGCAGATACATCCGCAGCAAGTCACCGGCAAATAGCGCCGATTCGTCACCGCCCTCGCCAGCCTTGATCTCCAGAATGACGTCGGAGCCATCGAGGGGGTCGCGCGGTACGAGTAGTCCGGTGAGTCGCTCAGCGACGTCGGCCCGTTGGGCTTCCAATGCCTGGGCCTCGGCCGCAAACGACGCATCCGAATCGCCGAGTTCTTGGGCCGCAGCGAGGTCCTCGCCGAGACGTTTCCATTCGCGGTAGGCCTCGACTATCGGACGCAGTTCCGCGTGCCGACGACCGACCTTGCGGGCCTCGCGGGCATCGGCGTGCAAGCGCGGATCGGCAAGTTGTGTTTCGAGAGAAGCGTTCTCCGCGATCAGTTCTTCACAGCGTTCAAACACCGAGAGCAGCCATCATTGTCACCGACATGGTGGCGTCAGCTCTTGGCTGCGTCGGTGTTCTCTTCTGCAGGCACCGAGGCTTCTTCGGTCTTTGCCGCTGGGGCTTTGCCGAAGCGCTTCTCGAACTTGGCAACACGGCCGCCGGTGTCGAGAATCTTCTGCTTGCCGGTGTAGAAGGGGTGGCATTGGTTGCACACGTCGGCGTGGATCGAACCGCTCTTGGCGGTGCTACGCGTGACGAAGGTGTTGCCACAGGTACAGGTCACCTGAGTAGGGAAGTACTCGGGGTGAATTGACGGCTTCATGAATTCTCCTGAATCTCAACGTCCCGGGTCGCCCGCCGAAGTGCGGACGTGAACCGGGGCTTGCCTAAGTGTGTCATGGCCAAACGACTGGAACACAGGCGAGCGGACAGGTATTCCCCGTCCGGTGCCCTGCCGCCGCTGTGGGTGCTAGATCTCGACCCGCTCGCCATCCTGAATTGGGCCCGATGGCGTTGACTTCTGGACCTGCAGCAGGAACTCGTAGTTGCTCTTGGTCTCACGCAACTTGTTGAGCAGCAGTTCGATCGCCTGTTGCGAATCGAGCGCGTGGAGGACCCGGCGCAGGTTCCACGTCACCTTGAGCTCGTCGGGAGCCAACAGCAGTTCCTCCTTGCGAGTACCCGAGGAGTCAACGTCGACGGCCGGGAAGATCCGCTTGTCAGCAAGACGACGATCGAGCTTGAGCTCCATGTTTCCGGTGCCCTTGAACTCTTCGAAGATGACCTCGTCCATGCGGGAACCCGTCTCCACCAATGCCGTCGCCAGGATCGTCAGTGAACCGCCATCTTCGATGTTGCGAGCAGCTCCGAAGAACTTCTTGGGCGGGTACAGCGCGGTCGAGTCGACACCACCGGACAGGATTCGCCCGGATGCCGGGGCCGCCAAGTTGTAGGCGCGGCCGAGCCGGGTCATCGAGTCAAGGAGCACGACGACATCGTGGCCGAGTTCGACCAAGCGCTTGGCTCGCTCGATCGCCAGCTCAGCGACGATGGTGTGGTCCTCCGCCGGTCGGTCGAACGTGGAAGCGATGACCTCGCCCTTAACCGAGCGCTGCATGTCGGTGACTTCCTCCGGACGCTCGTCAACAAGGACGACCATCAAGTGGCACTCGGGGTTGTTCTCGGTGATGGCGTTGGCGATGCGCTGCAGCACCATCGTCTTGCCCGCTTTTGGCGGCGAGACGATGAGCCCGCGCTGACCCTTACCGATTGGGGCGACGAGGTCGATGACCCGAGCCGTCATGTTGTGGGGCTCGTTGTCGCTCGCCAGGCGCAAGCGCTCCTGCGGGTACAGCGGGGTCAACTTGCCGAATTCCACGCGACTCTTGGAAGTCTCGGAGTCGGCACCATTGACAGATTCAATACGCACCAGCGGATTGAATTTCTGCTTCGACTCACCCTCACGGGGTTGGCGAACGGACCCAGTGACGGCGTCACCCTTACGCAGGCCGTGCTTGCGCACCATCGACAGCGAGACATACACGTCATTGGGTCCCGGCAGGTAGCCCGAAGTCCGCACAAAGGCGTAGTTGTCGAGCACGTCGAGGATGCCAGCGACGGGCAAGAGCACGTCGTCTTCGGTTACCTCGGTGTCCTCAAGGCTGTCGCGACGCTGGCGACCCTGGCCGGAGCCACCTTCGCGGAACCTGTCACGGCCCCGTCGGCGGCGTCGATTGTTGTTGCGGCCGCCGCGGTCGTCGTCATCGCGATTCTGGCCCTGGTTGCTCTGGCCCTGGTTACGGTCACGATTCTGGCCCTGGTTGCCCTGACCCTGGTTACGGTCACGGCTCTGGCCCTGGTTGCCCTGACCCTGGTTACGGTCACGATTCTGGCCCTGGTTGCCCTGACCCTGATTGCGGTCGCGGCTCTGGCCCTGGTTGCCCTGACCCTGATTGCCATCGCGATCCCGGTCTTGGTCTTGTCGATCGTCGCGAGACTGGTTGGAGCGACCGGAGGTGCCGGAACTGTCGTTGCTGCCCGAACTGTCGTTGCCGCCAGCAGTGTCGTTACCACCAGCACCGGCGCGCGATCCCTCGCGTTGTGAAGTCGAGCCCGCCGAGGTGGTTGATTGGGTCGCGTCTGCCTTGGCGCGGCCAGCGCCTGAACGCTTCTCCTTGATCGCAGCGATCAAGTCGCCCTTGCGCATTGCGGAAGCGCCGGAGATCCCCATCTCGCCGCCGAGCTTCTTGAGCTCAGGCAGGAGCATCGCGGATAGACCGCCAGTCTTTGTCGATCCACCGGTGGTGGCTGAATCCGTTGCCATCGTTGTATCTGTCACTAGTCTTCTTTCGTCCTTTCGGGACGTGCGGTGAGCTGATCAGACAGTCACACCTGGATTTCCGTCACGCCACAGACAGCGCAACGGGTTCGTGTGGTTGTTCTTGGATGCACTGATTCTTGGATGCACTAACGCGCATGCGAAGCAGATAATCCGGGAGAACCGCTCATAAGATCCAGAAGAGGAGCTTCGGCTAGGCGTTTGCGGGGATTTGACTCACCGCAGGTAATCCACGCCGGCTGAGCACCTTCACAGTATCACCCGATTAGTGCCCTTCCTAACCAATGTGATGAAGCCGCGCGAGCACACTGATGATCGTCAACTGGCCAGCACACGCAATCCGTGATTGGCGACAGCGACCCGGATCACCTCAAAACCCTGTCGCACAGCGCTTCCCTGGGTCACCAGCGCGGCTTCCATCGCGGCAGAGACAGCCGTCGAGTCGTACTCCGACCCGGCCAATCCCACCGCCAGGACGGTGGGTCCGGCACCGGAAATGACCGCTGGAATTCCCTGATTGCGCAGCGTCGTCAACAGCGCGTAAGACTCCGGGTAGGCAAATCGACGGTACTGCTGGTGCAGCCGGTCTTCGGTTCCAACCAACAAGAGCTCCGGGTGGGTGGTCATCGCCTCGACCAGCAACGCCGCCCGGCCAGAATTCGCTGCTGCGTCGGCGTGCGAGATTTGCGCTGGCAGCAGCTCCCGTGCGCGCTCGGTGGACAGAGCAGCACGGGGTATCGCGACGACCGGCTGCAGCCGGGCTTCGGGAGCCAACCGCAGTCCACGACCGACGCCGTACTCGTCGGTCCACGCGAGGGTGAATCGCCCCAGTACGGCTGGAGCGACGTTGTCCGGGTGGCCCTCCATGTCGGCAGCCAGCGCGATCAGGCGATCGTCGGGTAGCAACTCAGCCCCGTTGTCGAGCAACTCGCGGGCCAACCCCAAACCCGCAACGATGGCCGCGGAGGACGATCCCAAACCGCGCCCATGCGGAATCTGGTTGAGACAGGTCAGGCGCAGCCCCGGCACCAGGGCACCGGCTTCGGCGAACCCGCGGGCGATTGCCTGGATGACCAAGTGGGTGTCGTCGCGAGGGACCGACTCGGCACCCTCACCGCTGACCTTGATGGTCAGTTCTTCATCAGCAACGACTTCGGCGGTCAGTTCGTCATAAAGGGCCAGCGCAAGCCCAGCGCAGTCATAACCGGGACCGAGATTGGCGCTGCTGGCCGGGACCCGAACCCGGGCGATCGATCCGATCATGCCAAGCCAAGTTCGCGAGCCGCAGTTGCCGCGTCGGCTCCGATCCGAGTGGGTGCGGGAGCTCCGGAGATCGCCCATTGCGGGTCCTTGAGTCCGTTACCGGTCACCGTACACACGACCGTCTGGCCGGGATCCAGCATTCCCGCAACATGTGACTTGAGCAGGCCGGCGACGCTGGCGGCACTTGCCGGCTCAACGAACACACCCTCCTGGGAGGCGAGCAACTTGTAGGCAGCCAGGATCTCGCGGTCAGTGACGGAGTCGATCTGCCCGCCGGAATCATCGCGGGCGGCGACTGCCTGATCCCAGCTGGCGGGATTGCCGATTCGGATGGCGGTCGCGATGGTCGATGGGTTCTTCACCGGTGCGTTAAGCACGATCGGCGCGGCACCGGCGGCCTGGAAACCCCACATTCGTGGCCGCGAATCCGCGACACCGTCGCCGGCGTACTGGTCATACCCCATCCAGTAGGCGGTGATGTTCCCCGCGTTTCCGACGGGCAGACAATGGATATCCGGCGCGGCACCGAGTTGGTCGACGATCTCGAAGCTCGCAGTCTTCTGCCCTTCGATCCGGGCCGGGTTCACGCTGTTGACCAGGGCGACCGGGTACAGCTCGGAAAGGTCCCGCGCGAGCGTCAGGCAGTCGTCAAAGTTGCCGTCGACCTGCAGCAGTTTGGCACCGTGGACCAGCGCCTGTGCGAGTTTGCCCATGGCGATCTTGCCGTCGGGAACCAGCACCGCACACACCATTCCGGCCCGGACGGCATAAGCGGCTGCAGAGGCGGAGGTGTTGCCGGTCGAAGCGCAGATGACCGCCTTGGCGCCTTGCTCGGCAGCGATCGAAATGGCCATCGTCATGCCGCGGTCCTTGAAAGACCCGGTCGGATTCGCACCTTCGACTTTGATCCAGACGTCGCAGTTGGTGCGCTCGGACAGGACCTGGCCGCGCACCAGGGGTGTGCCGCCCTCGCGAAGCGAGATGACCGGTGTTGACTCTGTGACGGGCAGGCGATCGCGATACTCCTCGATGATTCCCCGCCAGACGTGGGCGCCGACTGAACTCATGGTCTTCACTCGACCTCTCCCTCAACCCGCATGACGCCCCGGATCGCCGTGACTGCCTCGAGATCACGAAGCGCGGCGACGGTGGCAGCCAAGTCGATCTCGGCGGCGATGTGGGTGCGCACATCGAGCGCGGCACCCCCTTCGGTGGGGTCCTGTCGAACCGTTTGAATCGACACCCCGTTGTCGGCAAAGGTCGTCGCAATACTCGCAAGCACACCCGGGCGATCCTTGACGTTGATTGACACCATGTATCGAGTTTTCGCCTCGGACACCGGCCGCGGGCGCAGTCCGGAGTAGGCCGATTGCCGGTGGCCGTGACCACCGCGGAACTTGTTGCGAGCAGCCACGACGACATCGCCGAGCACGGCGCTCGCAGTGGGCTCACCGCCCGCGCCACGGCCGTAGAACATCATCTCGCCGGCAGACTCAGCCTCGACGTAGACGGCGTTGAATGCGTCGCGGACGCTGGCCAGGGGATGGGTCCGCGGAACCATCGCCGGGTGGACTCTGACGATGACTCCGCGCTCATCCTCGCTCAGTTCGGCGATCGCGAGCAGCTTGATGACGAACCCCATCTCGCGGGCGGAGGCAATGTCGGCAGCGGTGACTTCCGTGATCCCCTCGTAGAAGACATCACTGATGGTGACCTCTGCGTGGAATGACAACGCAGCCAAGATAGCGGCCTTCGCTGCGGAATCGGCCCCGCCCACGTCGGCGGTCGGATCAGCCTCGGCGTAGCCAAGTCGTTGCGCATCGGCGAGTACGTCCTCGTACGAGGCGGACTGTTCGTCCATTTTGGTGAGCATGTAGTTGGTGGTTCCGTTGACGATGCCGAGCACACGGCGGACTTTGTCACCCGACAGGCTCTCCCGCAGTGGGCGAAGAAGCGGAATCGCCCCCGCGACGGAGGCTTCGTACAGCAGATCCACGCCAGCAGCGTCGGCAGCTTCAGCGAGCTGATCGCCGTGGGTGGCGATGAGCTCCTTGTTGGCTGTGACAATGGAAGCGCCGTTGGCGATCGCCGTCAGAATCAGTCCGCGCGCCGGATCGATACCGCCCATGACCTCGACGACGACATCGAGATCGCCGCGCGAGACGAGAGCTTCTGGGTCGTCGGTGATCAGTTCCATCGGGATGCCGGGTCGCTCGCGGGCGGCGTCACGGACGGCAACCCCAACGAGTTCGAGCGGTTCACCTGCCCGCGCCGCAAAATCCTCGCTACTTTCGGCCAACAATCGAGCAACCTGGGAACCGACAGTTCCGCCACCGAGCAGTGCAACCTTCACGGGTTCAGTTTGTCACGGCGGCATTGCCCGCCGCGCCGGTCAGCCCGGATCAAGGGCGAACAAGTCCGCCAGGGTCTCTCGGCGCAGCATGATCTGGGCACTTCCGTCCCGAACCCCGACCACCGGCGGACGGGTCACGAGGTTGTAGTTCGACGCCATTGAGCGGTTGTAGGCTCCGGTCGCCGCGACCGCCAACAAGTCGCCAGCCGTGAGATCCGAAGGTAGCCACGCGTCGGAAACGACGATGTCTCCGCTCTCGCAGTGCTTGCCCACGACTCGGCACAGCATGAGTCCGGCCTGCGACGTGCGCGACGCCAGCGTGACGGTGTACTCCGCGTCATACAGCGCTGTACGAATGTTGTCGCTCATGCCGCCGTCGACGGACACATAGGTCCGGACTCCCCCACCGTCGAGCTCAATTGGCTTGACGGTTCCGACCGTGTACAAAGTCGTCCCAGCGGGTCCGACGATTGCGCGCCCGGGCTCAAAGGCGAGCCTCGGCAGCTCGAGGCCGGACTTCTCGCAGGCCGCGGCAACAATCTCCCGCAGGGTCTGCGCCATCTGCTCGACCACGGGCGGTTCGTCGCCATCGACGTACTTGATGCCTAGGCCTCCACCCAGGTTCAGCTCCGAAAGCTCCACCCCGAACTCGTCGCGAGCTGCTGCGAGCAGGGACACGATTCGGCCGCTGGCGATCTCAAAACCGGAGGAAACGAAGATCTGCGAACCGATGTGGCTGTGCAAGCCGATGAGTTCCAACGACGGCACTGCAACGACCCGACGAATAGCCTCGGCGGCCGTCCCGGTCGCCAACGAGAACCCGAACTTCTGGTCCTCGTGGGCGGTGGCGATGAACTCGTGGGTGTGGGCCTCCACACCGAGGGTGACTCGGACGAGGACTTTGGGGCACACGCCGAGTTCCTCGGCGATGAACGCTGCCCGGGCGATCTCCTCGAACGAGTCGAGCACAATCCGCCCCACCCCGGCCGAGATCGCAGCGTGCAGTTCCTCGACTGACTTGTTGTTGCCGTGCATCAGAATGCGCTCGGCCGGAACACCTGCGCGCAGGGCACACGCCAGCTCGCCGCCGCTGCACACGTCGAGCCCCAGACCCTCCTGGGAAACCCAGCGGGCGACCGTGGTGCAAAGGAATGCCTTCGCCGCGTAGTACACATCGGCTGGCATGGTCGGATCACGGAACGCCTGGGTGTATGCCTGTGCCCGCTCGCGGACATCGCGTTCGTCCATGACGACCAGCGGGCTGCCGAATTCTGTCACCAGATCACGCACGTCACAGCCACCGATTTCCATGGCGCCGCTTTGCGGCTGGCGGCGTGCGCTGCAAGGCCAGATCTGCGGATCCAGGGCCAGCAGCTCACCGGTGTCGGCGGGCTTGGGCGGCGCACCGGCCGGGTGAGCAACATCGCCGTGACGTGGACCTGCCGGATGAGCGCGCATAGTGGGTCAGGCTACATGCGTTCGGGCGCGGTGACTCCGAGCATTTCCAGACCGTTGGACAGGGTCTGACGTGCCGCTGCGCACAACCACAGACGGCCGACGTGAGTCGAGTCCACCGGCTCATCGCCGCGCGGCAAGACCCGGCATACGTCATAGAAGCGGTGGTACGAGTTCGCCAGGTCCTCTAGGTACCGAGCGATTCGGTGTGGTTCCCGCAGTTCCGCAGCCGAGGCAACCACGCGGGGGAACTCAGCGACCGCGCCGATGAGGGCACTCTCGCGCTCGTTGGACAGCACGGCCGGATCGAACGGGATCGAGCCGTTGCGCCAATCGATCCCCATTTCAGCGGCGTTCCGAAGCACCGAACTGATCCGGGCGTGGGCGTATTGGACGTAATAGACGGGGTTGTCGTTGGTTCGCTTGACCAACAGGCCCAGATCCATGACCAGCGGGGAGTCTGCGGGGTAGCGGATCAGTGTGTACCGAGCGGCATCGACGCCGACCTCGTCCACGAGGTCGGACAGGGTGACGATCTCGCCGGCGCGCTTGGAGAGTTTGACCTCGACACCGTCCCGCATGGTTTTGACCATCTGGCCGATGAGCACCTCGATGGCAACGCTCGGGTCGTCACCAGCACAGGCAGAGACCGCCTTCAGCCTGTTCACATAGCCGTGGTGATCGGCCCCAAGCAGGTAGAGACACGTGGTGAATCCGCGTTCACGCTTGTCGACGTAGTAGGCGCAATCGGACATGAAGTAAGTCAACTGGCCGTCGGCTTTGATCAGCACGCGGTCCTTGTCGTCGCCGAACTCGGTCGTGCGCAGCCAGACGGCGCCGTCGGACTCGAAGACGTGGCCCTGCTCGCGCAACTTGGCTAAGGCACGTTCGACAGCGCCGGATTCGTGCAGTGCGCGTTCCGACGCCCACGTATCAAAATGGGTCCGGAACCGATCGAGTGTCCCTTGCTGCTGCGCAAGTTGTAGCCCGTAACCCGCTTCCCGGAAGGCGACCATCTGCTCGTCTGCCGGCAGCTCCATGATCGACTGATCCGCCGCAACGACGTGGTCGGCGATGTCCTGGATGTAGGCCCCCTGGTAGCCGTTTTCCGGGATGGGTCGACCAAGCGCAGCAGCCTGGATAGACGCGCCGAAAAGATCCATCTGCACGCCGCGATCGTTGACGTAGAACTCGCGATCCGCCTTGGCGCCGGCAGCGCTGAGGACCGCCGCGATGGCATCGCCCACGGCCGCCCATCGGGTATGGCCGAGGTGCAGTGGACCGGTCGGGTTGGCCGAGATGAATTCCACGTTGAAGCTCTGTCCGGCCAGGGTGTCCACTCGGCCGAATTCCTCGCCCGCCTCCACGACTTGGGCGGCGATAACGCCAGCAGCCGCAGCGTCAAGAGTCAGATTGAGGAAACCAGGACCCGCCACGTCAACGCTGGCGATGCCTTCGACCGGCCTCAACCTGAAAGCGATTGCCTCAGCGATGGTCCGCGGCGGCATGCCAGCCGGCTTGGCCAGCCTCATCGCGATGTTGGTCGCGTAATCGCCGTGGTCTTGGTTCTTGGGCCGCTCAAGGGCAACGTGACCGGGCACCTGATCGGCGGCGAGGGCGATCTCGCCCGCAGCAACGGCATCGCTGACGGCGGACACAATTACATCGGCAAGCTCGGCAGGCGTCACCGGCATAGCGTACTCAGCATGACTGGTGGCCCCTGCGCACCATTGCGATACAGCCACGTTGCCGCGTCGTTCAGCGGCGGTGACGCCTTGCTAGGGTTCCCCTGTCTGAGCCCCCGTAGCTCAGGGGATAGAGCGGTGCCCTCCGGAGGCATGCGCGGGTGTTCGAATCACCCCGGGGGCGCCACACATCGACGCAATTGACCACGGCGTCCGCCAGCGCGTGCGTCGGCAACCTGCTTCACCAACGACAGACGCACGTGCGCCGGTGAAGCAACCCCCGGCCGACCTAGAGGTCGAACCCGATGTATTTCTTCTCGAGGAACTCGTGGATGCCGTCGAAGCCACCCTCGCGACCGAGGCCGCTGAGTTTGACTCCCCCGAACGGAGCGGCCGGATCCGAGATGACTCCGCGGTTGATCGCGACCATCCCTGACTCGATCCCGTTGGCGACCTTCAACGCGCGACCCAGGTTTCCGGAGTACACGTAGCTGATGAGTCCGAAGTCGGTGTCATTGGCCAACTTGGTTGCCTGCTCGTCGCTGTCGATGATGACCACCGGTGCGACCGGGCCGAAGATCTCGTTCTGCAGGATCTCAGCGTCAGTTGCGACATCGGCAAGCACCGTCGCCGGATAGAACGCCCCCGGACCATCGGGAGTCTGGCCACCGACCACTGCGGTGGCGCCAGCACCGACAGCCGAAGTGACCAGGTCGGCGACCTTGTCCCGTTCATACGTCGAGACCAAGGCACCAAGGTCAGATTCCGCAGCCAGGCCCGGACCCATCCGCAGGGCACCCATCGCGGCGGCGAACTTGGTCGTGAACTCCTCTGCGACCTCGCGGGCAACGAAGAAGCGGTTGGCGGCTGTGCAAGCTGAGCCGCCGTTGCGCATTTTGGCGATCATTGCGCCGGAGACCGCCGCTTCGACGTCAGCATCGGCCAGCACGACAAACGGTGCGTTTCCGCCGAGTTCCATTGAGCAGCGAATGACCCGGTCAGCCGCTTGGCGCAGCAGGATGCTGCCGACCTGGGTCGATCCGGTGAACGACAGATTCCGGATGCGCGGGTCGTGCAGCATCCGGTCGATCGCTGGCCCGACCGGTTTGGGCAGCACGATGTTGACCACACCGTCGGGTACTCCGGCGCGCTGCATGATGTCCACGATCGCCAGTGCCGTTAGGGCTGTCTCGGTCGCGGGCTTGAGGATGGTCGTGCAGCCGGCAGCGAGGGCTGGGCCGAGTTTGCGGGTTGCCATCGCCGCCGGGAAATTCCACGGCGTTATGAGCAGGCTCGGACCAACCGGGTAGTGCGTCACCATGATTTGCTTGTCACCGTTCGGCGAGCGCCGGTAGTCGCCAGGCGTCCTGACCGCTTCCTCGGAGAACCAGCGGAAGAACTCAGCGGCGTACGTGACCTCGGCCTTGGCATCAGCCAGGACTTTCCCGTTCTCACGGGTAGTCAACTCAGCGAGATAGTCGGCCTCGTCAATCATCAACTCGAAGGAGCGTCGCAAGATCTCGGCTCGCTGGCGCGGAGCCGTGGCGGCCCACTCCGCTTGCGCACCGTCGGCGGCGGCAATGGCAGCGTCACACTCGGCTTCACCTGAGATCGCGAGGTCGGTGATGACTGAGCCGTCGCTGGGGTCAAAAACAGGAATCCGCTCGGAACCCGGGTGCCACTGGCCGCCGATGAGCAAATCCGAGATGATCGCCATGGTTAGGCCCTTCGTTCGAAACTCGCACCACTGCGGTGCCTGGTCATGTGACTGACCCAATCATTGACCCGTCCCAAACTCAACGCGAGCCGGGTACAAAAGTCCCGGTCGACGATCCGAGATTGGCCCCCTGCGGGGCGCGCCGCCGGGTTAGAGCTCGTCCATGCTGCGGCCAAAAGTCATTCGACCGTTGCGCGCGAACCACGACATGATCGAGTTTCTTGAGGCACCGGACATCAGTGATTGCAACGACGCGAATGACCCGATCGAGAAGGCTGATCCCACCGAGAGAATCGATCCCACCGATGCCGCCGATCCGATCGACCCGATGGACAGCGCGGAGCCGATCGACCCGATGGACAGCACTGACCCGGTCGATCGGATCGAGAGCAGCGAGTTCTCCGACTGAAATGACCATTTGGAACCGGTGCTGGCCGAGCCATTTGTGGACATGACGGCATCGTCGCACTTCACGTCCACCTGATTCACCTGCTGGCGGAAATCAATCAGGAAGTGGCGCCGGCGGCACGAAGTCCACTTCCTCTACCTTTTCATCCCCGTGCACGGCTGAGGAACTCGACAGCTTGAAGATTCCTACCAACACGACGGCGATGCAGCCGACGATGAGCAGGATGTCCACCACCGAGTGGTTGATGTCGACCTGGAACAGCCAGATCGCCACCAGCGTCGCCACGATTGGGTTAATCGCGATCATCGCCGGCGACGAGATCGTGATCGGGCCAGATCGGAAGGCGATCGTGGCGAAAACCACGCCACCGATGGCCGACAGCACCGCAATCGGGATCAAGAGCCACAGCAATGGCCCCGGATTACCGAAGGCCCCTTTTGCCGCGATCACATAGAGCGCATTGACCAAACCGGTGCCGGTTCCGTACATCGCTGCCCGACCGGACTCGCCGAGGCGGCTACCGATGAAGAAGAACAGCGCAGTGACGACAACGAAGCCGATCAGTACCACTGCCCACTTGGAGCCCGGCGCTGTGTCGTTGCCCTCGGTCGGCTGCGCCACGATCAGGAAGCCAGCCAGTGCCCCGGATACTAGGAAGATCCACAACCAATCGCGGCCGGGGATCATGACCTTGGTGATGAGGGCGGAGATCGGTGGGATGAACACCAGTTCGGTGACGATCAGCGGCTGAACGACCGCCAACGAGCCCAACGACAGCGCCACGAGGTGGACGGCCCCAGCAACGAAGAAGAGGATCGTGCCCGTCAGCCAGAGCGGGTTCCGCAGAAGCTTCTTGACTCCGGCATCTTCACCGGCATGCTCGCCGATCGCCGACTGAGTGCCTCGGTGCTGCAGGACATAGCTCAGTGAGTAGACGCTGGTGGAAATCAGCATCACGATGATGGCTAGCAGCATTGCGCGACTCCCGATAATCGTTGGTCCGGCAGCCATGTACGCCGCGGACACCCTGATCGTGGTGCGCTCAACAACGGGAGGCAACCCAGGGACACACGATTGCTCGATGGCTTACCGGTGACCCGCTCGGTAGGTGCTGCAGCTCGGCCTGGTCGGGGTGGAAGGCGCCGCGCGCTGTCTGAGTGCGTATCGTTGGGCCAAATTCCGTCTTACTGTGAGGTGTCGTGAACTGCTACGGCCGTCGAATGCGATGTCGTCAGGCGCGCTAGGCCCCTGTTGGTGGGTGCCTACGTCCGCCGTTCCACCTCGTTTGACCTGCCGCGCGCCGCGCCCTGCTTCTTGTGGGCCCGCCCGCAACGCGACAGCACCGATCGCTGATCGGACATCACCGACACCCACCCACTGCGACCGACCCGAACAAAGGACACAGACACGATGAGCGACACCTGGTCATTTGAGACCAAGCAGATTCACGCCGGGCAATCAATAGACGCCGCCACTGGAGCGCGTGC
>JAGNDY010000031.1 GCA_018003655.1 Candidatus Nanopelagicales bacterium | reverse complement strand
TCACCCCACTGCGCGGGTTCGGACGGGCTTGCCACGTTCGCCCGGCAACAGGGCTTCGCTGGCATCCTCGGCATTGGTCTGATGAAAGCGCCGGTCTACAGCCCGCTTGTGCAGTTGGAAGGCGGACCGGCCCGAAGCTTCGGGATTCGAATCAATCCGTCCCAGACGTCAGCAAGGTTGGCGTTCAATGTCTCCCCGACCGCGCCAACCGGTGCGTATCCGTTACCGCCTTCGCAGGATGGTCCACTGCCGAACGGCTTGCCAGCGTGGGACAGCAACTCGGCGGCCGCATGCTGGTCCTTCGGCACTGCGGCTCCGGCCTGCGCACCAACCTCGTTTGACACCGGATCGCCTCGGGTACTCGCATCCACACGCATTCCGGGGGCACCTGGTGAGGGCTCTGCCCCGGGTGGAACCCGGTTGACGATGTTCACGTCGTCCGGTGCGAACCCGGTCTGGTCGCTGTCCGCGGGCACAACGCCTGGGCGCGATCAGGTGGTGGTAGGAAAGATCAACGCAGGCAATGCAGTGAACACCGGGCTACCCCTGTTCACCAGTCGCTCGGTCACCTTCGACATCGCTGGCGGCCAAGTGCTGGTGTCCGACCCTGGGTGAGTGGCGCCCTGTTGCAAGAGCACAGCAAACCACTGCAAGAGCGCAGCGTCAGCTGGATTCGATGAGGCGGTCAAGGTCGCCATGAACTTCCAAACCCGCGCACACCCCAACGTCCTCCATCAGCACTTTGCCTCGACGGTCGGTCAGGCGTACTCGGACCGTCGCGTCCAGCGTTTCCTCGACTCGTCGGTGCATTTCGGTTCGAATGGGAGCGTGGAGTAGGCCACCTGCCGGTCGATCCGCCTCGAGTGTCAGATGCAGCCCGGCGCGATTGGTCAGCGTCCACCGAACGTGTTCGTCATCGATCGTCAGCGTGCGGGTCTTGGCACCGGTATGGGTCGCGAATTTGATCAGCCGGCCACGGTGATGAAGTCCGACGATGAAGCCGCGGAACTCGTTGCCTCGCCATGGAATCAGCGCAATTGAGGCCGACAACGAGGTACCTACCGTCGAGAAATGGTTGGTTTGCATCCAGACGTATCCCGCGGGAAACCCCTGGCCCCAGTCCTTTTCGATGTAACCGCGACCACCCGAGAAGTCCATCGCAGTGCGTTCGGCGACAAGTTCGCCGGCCAGACCGTGATCGAACGAGCAGAGCCCGTGGTAGCACTCCATCGTCGGAACCCAGCCGTACCAACCCATGATCCCGGGAGAGGTCACAGTCACTGGCCACGGCACAAACGGATCGGGGAACGACACTGCCCCGCGCAAGCTCGGCAGGTCGAGTTCGATGCCGGACTCGGTGAAGCGATTCGCGCCGATCGTGATGTCAAAACGATCGGTGGCGGCACTGAAATCAGCGCGGTCGAATTGGTGGTACCAACTCTGACCGGTGGCGCCATTGAGTACCTGGATGAAGACGTCGGGCTCGCCCTGCGGGTCGAGGAAGATCCCGGGGATCACCGCCCAACGATGCGTGCGGTCAGCACTGATGAGCTTGACGTACCAACCCTCGAAGAAGGAGTCAGTCACCCGCTCACCGTGGAAGCCGTCGGGGTGCATCGTGCTGGTGATGTGTCTGGTGACGGCGTCGCGAGCCGAACCGAAGGGAAGGATCATCAAGGACTCCTTCCGTTCGATTTTTGCCGGGGTTCGGTCTGGCTTGTTTCTGGACTTGTCGGTTCGGCATCAGCATGCGGTGATGCCGGTGCGACCTCAAGGCTATCCGAGCGGTCCGCCGTGGTCAGATCGCCAATCTCGGAAGCCTTGCAGTGCGGTGGGCATCGTCGGAAAGATGTGATCGACTCCGATCGCTTCAACCAGGCCAAATGAGTCGAGGTCCTGCAACAGTTCGTGTTTGACGCGGGCCAGGGCCACCACGATGCCTTCGTCGGTGAGCTCCCGTCGGACGGCCTCCATGGCGTCCAATCCGGTGATATCAACCTCGACGTTTGCTTCCATATTCAACAGGAACCAATAGACCGGTTTGTCGACACCGTCCACTGCCTCCATCACCTTGCGGTGGAAGTCCTCCGCGTTGGCAAAGAACAGTGGTGAGTCGTACCGGAAGACAACGAGGCCGGGTTCGGTCACAACGCTAGGGAAATCGCCCACGTCGTGCATGCCTGCCAGACCTTCGACGGTGCCGAGCACAGCGCTGTGCGGGCGGGCTACCCGGAACAACATGTCAGCGACCGACAGTGCCACGGCGAGGATGACACCGTTGAGGATTCCGAAGACCAGCACACCGGCCAACGCCGCCAGCGCGAGCAGCAGCTCCGCGATCCGGAAGTTGGCGATTCGACGGAACCCAGCCAGATCGATAAGTCGGAGCGCGGCGAAAACGACGATCGCACCAAGTGCCGCCGTCGGGAAGTTCCCAAGCACTGGCCCGAGGAACAGCAACGTAGCGACGACCACTGCGCCGGCGACCAACGAGTAGATCTGCGAGTTTGTGCCAGCAGCCTGTCCGATTGCTGTCCGACTCGCACTGGAACTCACCGGGAACCCCTGCACGATTCCAGCGCCGACGTTGCTCACGCCCAAGGCGAGGAGTTCCTGGTTCGCGTCAACCGGGTCATGTTCGGGAGACACGAAGGCTCGGGCGGTCAACATGTTGTCGGTGTAGCCGACGAGCACCACGCCGAATGCCGGCAGGACGACCAGCCAGATGTCGTGCAGGTTGGGCATTACCAGGTTAGGCAGGCCGCTGGGCACGCTACCGACAACCTTGATGCCGACGTCTTGTAAGCCGAAGAAAAACGTGACCGCCGTCGCGAGCAGCACAGCAAGCAACGGGATCGGCAGTCGCGGCAAGAAGTGCTGTCCGACGAGGAGGAACGTCAGCATGCCTGCCGCCAGAACGACTGTTGGGGTGTGGACCGCTGAGATGTTCTCAATGAATGACCGGATCTGGTCAACGAAGTTGTCACCCGTGACTGCGACACCGGTCAACTTGTCCAATTGCCCAGCGATCATGATGACGGCAATACCGGCCATGTAGCCGACGAGGATCGGTAGCGACAACAAGTCCGCGATGAAGCCGAGCTTTACCAACCAAAAGAGCAAGCAGATCAGTCCGGTCGCCAGCGCCAATGCGCTCGCGAGCAGCGCGTACCGTCCCGGGTCGCCGTAGGCGATCGGTCCGATCGCGGCAGCCGTCATCAACGCGGTGGTCGACTCCGGGCCCACCGACATCAACCGCGACGTTCCAAGGAACGCGTACAAGACCATGGCGGGCAGGATCGCCCAGAGACCAGCGACCGGATCCAGTCCAGCGATGGTCGCGTAGGCCATCACCTGTGGAATCAAGTAGGCCGCGACGGTGAACCCGCCGATGATGTCGCCCCGCAACCATTTGCGTTGGTAGCCGGTGAGCACTCGCACGCCGGGCGCTCGGGGTTGCGGCTTCCACCACGGCTGGACGTCGGTGCTCATTGCTCCAGACCAACCTGACTCAGCCAGCTGTCGATCAGCGCGTCGAAGTACGCGCTGCGGGCGGCCTTCCCTTCTTTGACCACGTTGTGCAACTGACCGCTGAGTTCGAACGAGATCGTGCCGAACAGGCCAGAGAACATGTTGAGGGCGGCCACTACTTGGGCGTCACTGATCGCGGCGGACAGTCGCGCCCGCATGGGAGCGACTGCGGCCACGACGGCTGCGGGTAGCGGGTCGCGAACGGGACGGCCAGTCACACTGAGTTGGCGTTCGAGGGCGGTCGGCGAGTCAGCCGTGACGTCCTTGCTCGGTGACTCTGCGGCGCCCCGGACCTCGTCCTCCAGCCTCGTCGCAGCAGAGCCACCGGCTGCCTCGGCGAGCAGCGTCAGCAGCAGCGTTGCTACTCGAGTTGCGGGCGCGATTGTGTCCGTTGGCGCCTTGTAGCCCGGAACGGGCGAGCCATAGATCAGGAAGTACTCGTGTTCGTTGTCGAGCGCCCAGCTACGCACCGCGCGACAGATCGCCCGGAAGCGTCCGGCGATGTCCGAACGCGGAACCTTCTTCTCGGCGCGCTCCACAAATGCCCCGAGCGAGTCATACGCATCGATGATGAGCACCGTGAGGAGTTCGTCACGGCTCGGAAAATACCGATATACCGCCGAGGACGACATCCCCAGTTGCCGAGCGATTGCCCGCAGCGAAATCGCCGATGCGCCTCGCTCTGCCAACTGCGCCCGAGCCGCCTGCAGGATGGCTTCGGTGATCCGTTCGCGATTGGCGGCGCGAATCGACCCTGCCGTCCCACCAGTGCTCACCATCAACGAGCCACCTTCCCTGCCGGGGAGATCTGCCTGCGCGTTCCGCGCCGCACGTCCAAGCCGCCTGTCCACCTTCCGGTCATTGTCTGCCAATCATTGCGCCCCAACTCATCGAAGCAAACCTTGCGGATCCGATTATCACGCAACAGGAGAGCGCCGGCAACAAATGCGAGCACCGCTCTTGACAATTATCGCGAGCGGTGCGATGTTATGTGAGCACCGCTCTCTCTTTGGGTGACGGAATCGATCAGAAGGTGATGAAGATGAGTAAGCACGTAATCGTTGGGGCAGGACCGATCGGAACGGCAACGGCGGAACTCCTCGCCGCTGCCGGTCATGCAGTCACCGTGGTGACACGCTCAGGGACGGGCCCCCGGGTCGAGTCTGTGAACCGGACGGCCGCGGATGCCGCCGATACCGGGCAGCTGATTGAGCTGACCCGAGACGCAGTCGCCCTCTACAACTGCGCTAACCCGCCGTATACGTCTTGGCCGCAAGATTGGCCGCCATTGGCCAAGTCCCTGACTGAAACTGCGGCAGCGACTGGTGCGGTACTGGTCACCTGCTCCAACTTGTACGGCTACGGCCCAGTGGACGGTCCGATAACCGTCGACCTGCCACTGTCGGCGACTGGCACCAAGTCACAGATCCGCGCCCGGATGTGGCACGACGCCCTGGCACTGCACCAGGCCGGCACGATCCGCGCAACGGAAGCGCGCGGGTCGGACTACCTGGGAGCAGGTGCCCAAAGCCACCTCGGCGACCGGGTCGTCCCCCGACTGTTGGCCGGAAAAGGAGTGCGGGTCATTGGCAGCCCTGACCAACCTCACTCCTGGACCTACACGCGCGACATGGCTCGCACTCTGGTTGAGATCGGCTCCAACGAGAAAGCGTGGGGCCGAGCCTGGCATGTCCCCACGAACCCGCCACTGACGCAGCGCGATGCAATTGCGGCCATGGCTGCAGCGCTCGGCGTCCGGATGGTGCCGGTGAAGGGAATGTCGAGCGGGGTGCTGGCTGCCGCCGGACTGTTCTCGCCCATGGTCCGGGAGCTCAAGGAGACTTACTACCAATTCAACGAACCATTCGTCATCGATGACTCAGTGACGCGCACGGAGCTCGGCATCGAGCCAACTCCATGGGCCGAGGTGTTGGCCGACCACCTTGCGCCCTTCCAGGTCAACGAATCGACCAGGGCGTAGCCAAACATCGGTGGCAGGTCATCCCGTGAACCAAATGGGGGACGACAGTCGGCCCTACCGAAGTGCCTCAAGCATCGCGGCCATCTTCTGACCGACCAGATTGATCGCCTTCATGGGCCGCAGCATCACCTTGAAGTCGACGATCTGGCCAGCTTCATTGAAGCGAATCATGTCAACTCCGTTGACCGTGATCCCATCGACGACGGTTTCGAATTCGAGCACCGCGTTGGGCCCATCGACAACCTCACGCACGTAGGTGAAGGAGTCATTGCCCAGGACGTGCATCGCGCCGGTCAGGTACATCGTGGTGAGGCCCTTGCCGACCTGCGGCGTGTGCACGATGGGGGAAGTGAAAACCACATCGTCGGAGAGCAGGTCATCGAGTTGGACGGGGTCGCGGCTCTTGACGACCGCGTGCCACTGAGCGAGGCCTGCCGTGGTGCCCGGATTCGGTTCAGACGCGTTGTGATCTGCCATGTTCTGACTCTAGCCCCGCGCTGACCGGAGGTACCCCAGCCCGGGGCAGAGGATCACGGCATCCACGAGGTTCGACTGAAATTGTGAGTCTTCGTCGCCCTAGACCCTGAACTTTTTGGTCTTGGTGTAGGCCTTGTAGCCGCCAGTGGCTGGAGCAGACCAAACAAGTGCGAGTTTCAGCTTGTACCCGAAAGTCCTGATTCTGAGGCTGCCCTTCCGGCAGTACCGCGCCTGGTCGCCGTAGCTTGTTTCAGTGGTTCTTGTGATCTTGCCGTTGCTCTTCTTGCAGAAGAACTCGTAGTAGCGAAGGTCGCCACGGGTGGCGACACGTGGGGTGGCTCTGACGGCGCGCACGCCGACCTTCTGGCCAGCGTTTGTGCGACAGCCGGGCTTCATCAACGTCTTGGTGCCTCGCCTGGGGATCGATCTTGCGGTGGCGCCTGGGGTGACGCACCGATTCAACGGGGTCTGCGCTTTCCTCCTAACGGTCAGAGCGACCCTGTCCGACGGCCTGCTTCCGAAGGGGTAGGCGATGGTCAAGGCGCCGCTCACCGGCGCGGCCTTGGTCGGGCTCCAAGTGAGCTTCACGGTGCAGGTTCCGCTTTCCGCGGCGATCGCGACGCCGGTTGAACAGGTCCCTGGATTGCCGCTGGTGACCGAAATGCCTTTCCCGGTTGCGGTGATCGCACTGGGCGTGACGGCCGCCGTTCCGGTGTTGGTCACGGTGACCGTCACATTCGAGTGGGAACCGGAGGGCACGGCTTTGAAGAGGACGGGGGCAGGGGTGAACGCCAGTGGGCCGGGGATGCCGAAGACCGAAACTGCGCCGGGAGAGGAGGCGTTGTTTGCGACATACAGGTAGCCAGTTACCTGGTTGAACGCCATCAGCGCAGGCGTGGTCAGACCGGTCAAGGTCTTGCTGGGGTTCGCGGTAGTGGATCCACGATCGAAAACCGACACGGTGGTGCCGGTTTGGTTGGCCCCGAGATTCCCAACGTAAACATTGCCGCCGGCGTCGAAGGCGATCCCGGCGGGGCCATCCAATCCGGTGAGGGTTTTGCTCGGGTTGGGCGTGGTGCTGCCCGGGTCAAACACTTGCACGGTGGTGCCATCGGTTGGCGGGCTCAAGGGGTTACCGAGGTTGCCGACGAACACATGACCGGTGGAATCGATCGCGACGCCAGCGACCCCGGGCTCACCGAGCGTCACAGTCAGTGTCTTGGAGAGGTTGGGTGCCGATGCACCAGGATCAATCACCCAGACATTTGTCCCAGGCGAGAAACTCGAGTCGATCAGTTGTGCGGCGTATAGATGGTCAGTGGAATCGAAAGCGATTCCCGCGACATGGTCCACGCCTGTGATCGTCCTCGCGGGATTCACTCGATCCACACTGAGGTCAAACACCTGGATGAATCCGCCGCCGGGGTTCGGATCAAGGTTCGCCACGAACAAGTCTCCGGCCGAATCAAACGCCAGGCCCTCGGGATAGGACAGACTTGCCGGACTACCGACTTCTTTAGCCGCGTTGGGCGTTGTCGAGCCAGGTTCAAAGACCGAGACCGTACCCAGATCGAGGTTGGTCACATAGACATCGCCATTGGGTGCGACGGCCACTCCCGTTGGCGTGCTGAGTCCGTGTAGCTCCTTCGCAACATCCGGGGTGGGGTTCACAGCGTGGCTGGTCACGGGAGCGACGATGGACAACACCGCCGCGACCATGACAACGGTGACTGAAAAAGACATTCCTCGCCACATGCGCAACACGAATTCAGGCTAGTACCAGATCGGCCCGCTGTCTCTCCGACGGACTCCGTCTCGAATTGCCGCAGCACGGGCAACCTGGCGAAACCACGATCCCGCTGACAGCTGGTGCCGGTTCTACTGCGACAGGTAGGCGCTGAACTCTGCGGGGCTAAGCCAGGAACGGCCGGCCAGGTCGAGCCCGCAGGCGCTGTCCAGCAGCCCGTAACGCTTGCCCCATTCCTCGGCATTCTGCTTGTACTCAGGGCGGCCCACGTACCTCATGTTCCAACCCGCGGGAAAGCCTGGATAACCGTTCCAGGTGGGTAGTCGCACTTCCTGCGAGACAAAGACCGCCTGGGTCGTTGCGGCGAGAAACCCCGAGCGGCCCTGCGGTGGCTCGAGGGTGCTGGTCAGCAAGAAGGATCTGCACTCGGCCGGGGGTGTCGGCAGTGCCTGCAACTGCTGCAACATTGACACCTCGACCCGCTGCTCCGTCGTTGTATTGATCTGTTCGGCAACCAACAGCACGAGCATCACTGAAGTGAGGACAGCGATCGGAACTGTGATCCTCGGTCGACGTTGCCACCAGACCGCGAACAGCAGTGCGATACCCAGTGCCAGCACCATCGACGCCATGACGTCCACCCGGCCGATCGCCCTGAGCGCAGAACCACCGGGCAGCTTGTAGACGGTGTCTGCCCACGGGAAGAACGACCCGTACTTGATCGGCGACACCCAAAGCACGAATCCGGCGATCAGACAGGCGATACCGAGGTAGCCCCACGTTGAGAGTTGGCGCAAGCGCCACAGACCCCAGACCAACAGCACGAAACTGAGCACGAGTAGCAGCGGTGTTGGCGCCATCGGCGCCTCGCCATAGCCGTCGTGGATGGTGTCGACGCCAAACAACGGCCCCCACAAGACGTTGCCGGCACCGACATTGAACAAGCCCTTGATTCCGAATGCCTGCTCCTCCAGCACCGAAACCGGCCGTGCCAAACCCAAGGCGATGATCGGTCCGTAGGTATAGATGAACAGACCCATCGACAGGACGAATCCGACGATCAGTCCGGGCGCGACGCGCAGGTAGGGCAGCAGGCCGCGCTTACCGTTGGGGCCGATCAAGATCAGCACCGCCAGAACAGGCAGCACGATTCCGACGGTCATCAAGGCAAAGAAACCGACGTAGAACGCTGAGTAGGTCGCGAGGCCGAGCAGCAGCCCCGCAGCGATCCCGACCAGCCACTGGGTCCATCTCGACTTCCCTCGGTACGCGATGAGCGCCAACAGGGCGACCACCGGTAGCAGCTGGAAGGCGACTAGCTGGGGATGCTTCGACGCGATGTAGATGCCGTTGCCGAACAGCGCCACAACCGAGATCGTGATTGCTAGAAACCACGGCATCCGGGGGCCGACCCGCAGCAGTGCAACGGCACACCCATAGCCCACCAGCGTGAAGACGATCAATGTGATCTGCAACCACATGATCGAGTTGACGCCGATCAGCTTGAGCGGGAACTCAAGGAGACCGTTGAGGAAGAACGTGTCTGAGTACCCCAGGGTGTTCGGTGTGGGGTAGAAGGTTCCAAGGTCGTTCCACGAGCGACCGGAAGTGCCAAGCAGCGGCCAGTGCCGCGAGATAGCGAGCGTGAGTACGCCATCGGCGGGCTCACCCTGGAGTCGGGCGAACCCCGTGAAGAAGAAGTCGCGGTACAGATAGAGGGTGGCCACGATTCCGCTCGCAGCCGCGCCAACAACCCACCAGCGATCGGTGGCGGTGGTGGAAGTGGAATCAGTAGGCATGGATCAGGCTCAGCGACTGAACCACTCGATGGTCTCTTTGAGACCCTCGGCCAATTCCACCTTCGGCTCCCACCCGAGGATTTCCTCGGCCTTGGTGATCACCGGCTTGCGTTGGGTCGGATCGTCGGAGGGTAGGGGCAGGTACTCGATGGTCGACGAGGAGCCTGTCAGCCGCAGTACCTGCTCAGCGAGTTGGTTCATGGTGAACTCGTTCGGGTTGCCCAAGTTGATTGGTCCAGTCACATCGCTGGGGGCGGCCATCATCCGGACGAACCCGTCGATCAGGTCATCGACGTAGCAGAACGACCGCGTTTGAGTTCCATCGCCGTAGATCGTCAGCGGCTTGCCGGCCAGGGCGGACACGATGAAGTTGGAGACCACCCGTCCGTCCTGCGGATGCATTCTCGGACCGTAGGTATTGAAGATCCGCACCACTTTGATGTCCAGGCTGTGCTGGCGCCGGTAGTCAAAGAACAGCGTCTCGGCCGCACGCTTGCCTTCGTCGTAGCAGGAGCGCAACCCGATGGGATTCACGTTGCCCCAGTAGCTCTCCGGCTGCGGGTGAACATGCGGATCGCCGTACACCTCAGACGTCGATGCCTGCAAAATCTTGGCTTTGGTCCGCTTCGACAAACCCAGCATGTTGATTGCACCGATGACGCTTACCTTGGTGGTCTGGACGGGGTCGCGCTGATAGTGGACTGGTGACGCCGGGCACGCGAGGTTGTAGATCTCATCGACCTCGACGTAGAGCGGAAATGTCACGTCATGACGCATGAGTTCAAAGCGTGGGTGGTCGAGGAGATGCTCAACGTTGCTACGGGTTGAGGAGTAGAAGTTGTCGACGCACAGCACCTCGTTGCCAGCCTCGAGCAGTCGATCACACAAATGTGACCCGAGGAAACCCGATCCGCCGGTGACCAGAGTTCGGGTTGCCTCACCGATCACTTCGCCGAGACCTTCGATGCACGTTCGGACGCGCGACGCTGCTTGCGTTTTGCTATCCCGGACTGGGTACGGATTCGACCCAGAATCCAGATCGCCTCAACCCCGTCCTTCCAGGTGATCTTCTTGCCTTCCTCGCGGCTGCGCGCTTGGTAGCTGATGGGCACCTCGTAGGGACGAATCCCCTGCGCCAGCAGTTTGCCGGTAATCTCAGCCTCCATGCCAAAGCCCTCGGATTCGATCTCCAGGGAGCGGTACAGGTCGGTCGGCATCAACTTCATGCAGGTCTCAAGGTCACCGATGTACGAGTTGAACAACACGTTCGCGGCGGTAGTGACCCCACGGTTACCCATTACGTACCAGAACGAGTAGGACGAGTGGCTGCCAAACGATCGGTTGCCATACACGACCTGTGCCTCACCGGCGATAACCGGCGCCAACAAGTCCGGGATCTCTTCGGGCCGGTACTCCAGATCCGCGTCGCAGGGCACCAGGAAGTCACCCGAGGCAGCCGCGACAGCGGTGCGGATCGCACCACCCTTTCCACGGTTGTGTGGATGCCGAAGCAAGGTGATGTCATCGCCGTCCAGCGCGTCCAGAATTGCCGCAGTGCCGTCGGTGCTCGCATCGTCGACGATCACGAGTTCGACCTCGCAAGGGAATGCCACCTTGCGGACCCGATCAATCATCGTCTGGACTGTGTCGGCCTCGTTGTAGACCGGCATCAAGATGGAGAGCTTCATAGTTCCTCAAGGCTGTTAGAGGGATCGTGAATCGGAGCGCATTTGGCAGGGGCGGATCCGCTGTCCCCACGTGGCGAGGGTACCCCAGGGATTCGGAGTCAACTGCCAGATCACGACACGCGGCGCCCAGGATTCGGGGTCAGAACCAGGTCCTGTCCGCAGTCGAACTAACCTCGTCAGGAATGACAACGTCAGTCCAGGTCGGCACAGCCACCGAGGTGGCCCCTGCCGCAGGCCGCAAACCGAGCCCGCTCGATGGCCTGCGAGCGATCCTGGTGTTGCTCGTCATCGCCGGTCACTTGGAGATCACCGGGTTGCTCGCTGGCGGCCAGGGCCGTGCTATCGCGTTCTTCGCCCTCTCTGGCTTCCTGGTAACGGCCGTGCTGCTCAAGCGGCATGACTCGGCCGGTCGAATCAGCCTCACCGATTTCTACAGTTCCCGGGTCGCCCGGTTCGTTCCCACCTTGCTCGTCGTGACGGGGCTGAGCATCCTGAGTTCAGCCGCGGCAACCAAGGGATGGTGGAAGGCCGACTCTGTCGCTCTCGTAGACATGCTGGCCGCGCTTCCGCGACTGTGGTCGCAGACCATCAATGTCGAACTCATCCACGGGGTTGACCCACCGTACGAACTCGTTCCAAGTTGGTCGCTCGGATTGGAGTGGCAGTTCTACCTCATCTGGCCGGTGGTATTCGCCGTCGTGATGGCAACGGTGGGCCGCCGCGCGTTGGGCTGGCTGGCGCTCGCCGCCGCGATCACCGGGTTCGCATGGTCGGCCTACCTGGCGCTGGCCCTCGGCCCGGAACTGTCCCGGGTCTCCTACGGTTCTGACACCCGCGGCGCGGCGATCCTGCTCGGCTGCGCTGGCGCTGTGGCGATCTCCAACCAAGCGCTGCGGTCATGGCTCAAACGGCGTTCGCGCCCAATCATCATCACCACGACAATCGCAACAGCGTTGATGTTCTCTCGGGTGCCGTTCGACTCCGGTCCGTATATGACTCGCTGGGGTCAGGTCGTGGTCGCGTCGGCCGTCTGCCTGCTCACGGCCGCACTTTGGGTCAATCCACGCGCCGGCCGCGCCCTGACGCTCGCGCCGCTGGTGTGGATCGGTCAGCGGTCGCTGGGGATCTTCCTCATCCACGTGCCCATCATGCAATTACTGGGTGGTCACGGGGATCTACGACGCAGTGTCGCGATCGTCGCCACGACGCTCACCATTGCCGGATTCACCTATCGGTTCCTGGACGTCCCCTTGACCAATAGCGTCAAACAACTCGTGGCGTCGATCCCGCGGCGGCGAACATTGACCCTGCCGACAGCGGTACCGGCGGCGGTGCCGAGCCTGGTCCGCGGCGAGTGCCAAGTCCAGCGGGCGGGCGCGCAGGCCTGAGCCCATCCCGTCGGTTTACATTGAGCGCAACGACCCCGCCCACGATTGGATCACCATGCAGGATTCGGTTCAGGTTGTCTTCGGTGCCACTGGCGCAAGCGGTGCGGCGTTGTGTACGCGGCTGGCGGCTGGCGGGGCGCAGGTCATCGCCGTCGGGCGCGACGAGCAGAAGCTGTCGGAACTGGGATCAACTGGAGTTGTCGCCCGGACGGTGCTCGCCGATTGCACCGAGTTCGGATCAGTGGAGGCTGCCGTCAGCGAGACCGTCGCTGACTTCGGCCGCATCGACGGCGTTGCCAACATGGTCGGTTCGCTGCTGCTGAAACCGGCTCACACCACGAGCGCCGAGGATTGGCAGAGAGTCATCGAGGTCAACCTCACCAGTGCTTTTGCAGTTCTCCGCGCGGCCGCCAAGGTCATGAGTCGGGCTGAACAAGGGGGTGCCGTCGTGCTTGTCTCGTCGGCGGCGGCCAGAACCGGTCTGGCCAATCACGATGCCATCGCGGCGGCCAAAGCCGGTGTCATTGGGCTGACCCTGTCCGCAGCTTCGACCTACGGTCCGCGCGGTGTTCGGGTGAATGCCGTTGCCCCTGGATTGGTCGAGACTCCGATGACCGAGCGAATCTGGTCGTCTGCTGCATCGCTGGCGGCGTCGGTCGGAATGCATGCGCTTGGCAAGATCGGCCAACCCGACGACGTGGCCGCCGCGATCTACTTCCTGCTCGACCCAGCCAACGGCTGGATTACCGGTCAGGTGCTGGGCGTTGACGGTGGTTTGGGAACGGTACGGGCACGCTGATCGGCGCCCGGCGGTTCCGGGTATCCCCCAACATCAAGCAGGCTCAGGCCACGCCCGCAGTTGCCTTGATGATCTCAACTGTTCGCTCGGGTTGATCCCACATCGGAACGTGCGCGCAATGATCGAGCACGATCCATCCGGCGTGCTCCGGTGGCGCCGACCGGCGCTGCCTGCCCGGCGGAAGCAGCGTGTCCTGAACTCCCCACACGACGGTCACCGGAATATCCGGTCCGATCTCCTCGGAACGGGTGAACAGGTGGTTCAGCAACGCATCGTGGCTTGGGTAGAAGCCGCGCGCATCGCGCATGGCTTCAGCGGCATCAACCAGCACGCTGAGGTCCAGGCTCCCGAAGTCCGCCGTAGCGTCCTTCATGATGATTGAACGCAGTGCCGGGGTCTTGGCAACCAAACCGGTTGCGGGCGCCAACGCCGGCCCGAGCAACCGCGACAGGCGTCTGCGCAAGACGAGCTCATCGCTGCGGCTCGTCCAGGGTTCGATCTCCAAACCCGCCGAACACAGTCCGGTCACCGATGCCGCCCATCCGTTCGCGGCAATCTCAAGGCCGACCCAACCGCCCATCGAATTGCCCGCTACGTGGACCGACCCACCAAACTCATCGATCAACGGCTTGACCGCTTGCGCGTGCTCAGCTGGCGAGAATTCCTTGGGTGCCGGCGACGGCCAATCGGATTCACCGTGACCGGGCAGATCGACGGCAATGGTTGTGAAGTCCTGGGCCAGCTCCGCGGCCACCGGGTGCCAAACGGCTCGAGAACTACCCAACCCGTGGATCAGCAGCAGCGGGGGACCAGCACCAGTGACGGTCGCGACCAGCCCATGGCGGTGAATCGTTCGAGTCACGAGGATGCATCCAATCGACGGCGACAGGTCTTCGAGCAACCGTAGCGGCGTCGGGCGAGCACCGGGGTAGCTAGCGCTGAGTTGGCAGCCCCGACGGATTCGAGATGTCGGCCCGCGCGCGCATCGGTTCGCCGTCGAGCACGACCCGATCTCGACCAGCGCCCTTGGCGCGGTATAGGGCGCGATCGGCGGTGGCCATCATGACGTCGATGTCTTCACTGCGATCTCCCACCCAAATCCCGATGCTGAGAGTCGCGAGGATGGGCTCCACCACGCCTTCGACCTCGACCCCCGGTTTGACCGCTGCGCGAATCTTCTCGGCAGTGAGTACAGCGTCCTCCGGTTGGTCCACGCCGTAGAGCAGCACGACAAACTCGTCTCCACCCAGGCGACCGAGCACGTCGTCTGAGCGAAGGGTGGATCTGATCCGTTCAGCAATGGCAACGAGCACGGTGTCGCCTGCTCTGTGGCCCAATGAGTCATTGATGGTCTTGAACTGGTCGACATCGCAGAACAACACTGCAATCTGGTTACCCGTCCGGGCGTCCCTGCCCAGGTGGCGGTCAATTTCCGTCATGAACTCGTTGCGGTTGAGCAGTCCCGTGAGCTGGTCATGTCCGGCTCGGTAAATGAGTTGCGATTTAACCCGCCGCGCCTCAGTGATGTCTTGGTATTGCGACACGTAGAACAGCGGTATCCCATCCTCGTCGCGCAGCAGACTCGTCGAGTGGGTGATCCACAGTGGCTCGCCGTTCGGTCGCAGTAACTCAACCTCCCGGGTGCTGTTGTCCGCCCCGCCAGCGAGCAAACGATCGCGGAGCATGAGGTCGAGTTCGGAATCCTCCGGACTCATCAAATCCCCGACGGTTCGCTCGAGGAGCCACTCGCGATCACGTCCGAGCATCCGACATAGCGCGTCATTAACGGTGGTGAATTGGCGACCGAGGTTGACCAGCGCCATGCCTTGGGGAGCACCGTCGAGAGCCAGCCGGAACTTCCGTTCACTGCGGCTCAGTGCCTCCTGGGCGAGCACTTGGTCGTGGACATCACGCAACCCCACGACGAAGCCCATGACCTGACCGCTCGGATCCTTGACCGGGCGCGCCTGGGTGGACATCCAGCGGAAGGTCCCGTCCGCGCAGCGGTATCGGCCCTGATGATGCGTAACGGTTCGGCCGTGCGCGACCTGTGCCCGCCGTCGGAGAACTTCGTCGTGATCCGGCAGATCGACGAACTCCAACGACTGATGGCCGACCATCTGGTTGGGCTTCCAACCAAGGACGGACTCGACCGACGGGGATACCCACCGGATGACGCCCTCGATGTTGCTCTGCCACACCAGGTCAGCGGCGTTTTCGGCGAGCAACCGGTACTTCTCCCGCGACGCGGCCAAGTCCTGGCGGGCTTGGACCTCAGTTTCGATATCGCGCCAGCCCCACGTGCGGCCGACCGGATTGCCGTCCTCGTCGCACAGTTGCTTGCCCATCGCCGACACCCAGCGATACGACCCATCCGATCGTCGGATGCGCACCTCTTGGGTCACCCGCTCACCGGCGGACAGCTTCGCGCGGGTCTCGCGGCCGACGGCCTGATCATCGTCGTGCATGAACGTGACGGCCTCGTGACCGATCAAATCCTGCGGTCGCCAACCGAGCAGGTCCTCCACCGACGGCGATACCCAGGCGAACGTTCCGTCGGGGTTTACCAGCGAGACAACGTCGGTGGCGTTTTCAGCGAGCACTCGGTAGAGGTCAATCGAATCGGGCACGTTCGACACCTCCAGAATGCGACGGCCGGTGTAAGGCAGGCTTGCACGAGATCAAGATCCACGCAAGGTCGTTTCGGCAGGCCCCCCTGCCCGGTGGTGCGCCTACGTCAACCGCGGATCACCACGACCGGGCACTGGGCGTGCAGGAAGCACTGCTCACTGACCGAGCCCACCAGCATCTGCGCGAACCCGCCGAGACCCCGATGACCGACCACCAACAACTCTGCATCGTCATCGGCGCATACCCGCAGGAGGCTCGCGGCGGGATTGCCCTCGACGGTGCTGATCCGCAAACCGTCGGGGCGGTGTGGCAACGCTTGCCCAACCGTGTCGCGCAACTCCAGCAGCACCGACGCGCCCCAGTGACTCGTGCCCCATTTGGGTAGGGACGAGCGGGTTGGCGGCGGGATACCAATACCGAAGGGCGACTGCCAGACGCGCACGGCGTGGATCACGCAGTCGCGCACCTCGGCCTGTTCAACGGCCCACCACAGAGCCAGGATGCTCGGCTCAGATCCATCTACGCCCACCACCACCGTTCCGCGACGTTGCACTTCCTCAACGTCGATGCCCTGGCCAGTCATCGTTCTCACCTCGCCGTCACGTTCGTCTCAACCCGGCAGTTCCAGCCTGCCAAGCCTGACTGGCTCGGCGGAAGGGTCTTTAGTCGCAAGTGAGGTCCAAAGACCCTTGTTCCGGAGTGCGTGCCAGCGCGAGAATGAAGGGCATCTACCTTGAGGAGGTGCCGGGATGACAACTCAATCCTTGGTCGCCAGCAAGCTGCCCGGACTGCGAGAGCTCAGCGGTGCCGCAGATGACTATGACGACCTACTTGATCAAATCGGTGACGCGCGCGTCGTGCTACTCGGTGGAAGCTCACACGGCACACACGAGTTCCAGCGAGAGCGCGCGCGAATCACCCAGCGGCTGATCGACGAGCGGGGCTTCACCGCGATTGGCCTGGTTGCCGACTGGCCCGACACCTACCGCTTGGGTCGCTACGCGCTGGGCCAGACGCACGATCAAAGTGCCACTGAGGCCCTCGACGGATTCGCTCGGTTCCCCAACTGGTTGTGGCGCAACGCCGACATGGCGGCATTCACCGAATGGCTACGGGCACGCAATGATTCACAATCCTCGCCCGCCACCAAGGCCACCTTCTACAGCCTGGACCTGTTCAACGCGCATCGCTCGATGGCAGATGTGCTCTCGTATCTGGGCGACGTGGACTCGAAGGCCGCGACCGCTGCCCGATCACGGTACGGGTGCTGCGACCACGCCGGTGGAGTGCCAGAGCAGTACGGCAAAGCCGTGGCATTTCAACTCAACGTTGCCTGCGAGAACGAGATCGTCGCTCAACTGAAGGCCAGCCAGAACATGATGGCCACAGCAATCATGAATGACGAGTGGGATTCGGTGAGCAAGCACTTCTATGCCGAACGCAGCGCGCAGATCAAGGAACAGGCAGAGCAGTATTACCGGCAGATCTACCTGGGCGGTGTAGCCGCGTGGAATCTGCGCGACCAGCAGATGAGCGAGACCCTCACCGCCTTGGTCGAGTTCCTTGACCAACGTCTCGGTGAGACGAAGGTCGTCGTGTGGGGGCACAACTCCCACGTGGGAGACGCCCGCGCAACCGCACTCGGCGCGACGGGCCAACTGTCCATCGGTCAATTCGTGCGGGACGCCTGGCCGAACAACAGCGTCCGGGTTGGGTTCACCACCTACGAGGGGACGGTCACCGCTGCCAACGAGTGGGGCGGTTCGATGCGACAGATGAGCGTGCTGCCAGGGTTGGCCGACGGCTACGAGGCGACCTTCCACGATTTACCCCAGGAAAACTTCATCATCGACCTGCGGGCCGCTGATTGGCTACCCGAGGTAGCCCCACAACGTGGAATTGGTGTCGTCTACTGGCCGGAGACCGAACAGCAGAGCCACTGGTTCGACGCACACCTACGCGACCAATTCGATGCGGTGATCCATCTCGACACCACCCGTGCGGTCGAACCTTTGGACCACTCCGTGACGTGGGATCTTGACTGATTGGTGCCGGTCACTGCAAATGAGTGGCTAGTATCGGGTGAATGTTTGCTATGCCCCCCGCCCCGCCGATCTCGATGGTGGCCAAATCTCCAGCGCCTGCCGGGCGAAGTCTGCCAGCGACGACGCGCGGCATCCCGAACCTCGGCCTGCCGGAGAAGGTGTACGGCCCCGACGTGTCGATTTGGACGGGTTGGGTCAACTGGCAGTCCGTCGTAGCGCCTCAGTTGCGCGGCGACGGCACCACCAAGCCGATCGTCCGTTTCGGTTTCACGAAGGCCACGCAGGGCCGGTACGTCGATCGCACCCTGGCGAGCAACTGGCGCGGGATGAGGCAAGCCGGTCTCATTCGCGGTGCTTACGACTTTGCCGATTTCCGGAAGAATCCGGTTCGGGATGCCCGCTTCTACGTCCAAACGATGAAGCGAGTCGGCGGCATCAGAGCCAAAGGTGACTTTGTCGTTCTGGATGCCGAGGGCCCGACGCGAGCCAGCAAGACTCGAACCGTTCGCTGGATCCGCAAGTGGACGAAAGAGGTTCGCCGCCTGACCCACCTGCCAAAGCAGCGCGTCGTGATCTACACCGGTGGCTGGTGGTGGGGGCCGCACACCGGCAACACTCGGGTATTTGCCAAGAAGGGCTACCGGCTTTGGCTTTCCGGCTACGGAAGGCAACCGTCGTTGCCCGGCTGGCAGTGGTCGTGGTGGCAGTACACGAGCACCGCGAAGTTCAGTGGTATCCGCGGCGGTGCCGACTCCTCGGTCTGGCGCGGAACGCAGAACTCCCTGCGGGTGGCCGCCGGACTGAAGCCACTGGCGACAACGCCCACCCCACCACCCGCACCGACCGAGCCGCCAACACCTCCTTCGGCCCCAGCGTCGTAGTTACGGTTCGGACCGAGGACTCAGTCGACCGAACCGATCGGGCTACTCCAACGAGGCAGCAATGGCCAGGACGACTGCTGCGGTAGCGAAGAGCATCAGCAGCAAGGGCCAGACGAATCTGAGGTACTTGTCGTAGCCGACCTTTGCGATTGCTAAGCCGCCGACCAGCACCACGCTGGTTGGCGAGAACAACAAGGTCAAGCCGTGACCCATGATCCAGGCCGTAATCGTCGTGTCGCGGGTGACTCCGGCAAAGTCTGCCAAGGGTGACAGCAGCGGCATGGCCAGCGCACCGTGGCCTGAACTGGACGGGATGAGCACCGCCAACGGAATGTTGATCAGAATGGTCATGACAGCAAATGCGCCAGCCGAGACTCCGCTGACTAGCTGCTCCATCGAGTTCAGAATCGTGTCCAACGTTTGCGTGTTGGTCATGATCACCGAGACACCACCGGCCAACAGCACCACCATCGCCGGACCCATCATGTCCGCCGCCCCGGCCGCAACCAGGCGAACGATCTCCTTCTCGTTCATGCGCGCAACTAACCCAACGACGAGTGACGCCACCAGGAACAACATCGCGAGTTGTGGGAACCACCAGTTGAGTTCAAACCAATAGGGCTGCGCGCCAGCAACCTCGTGTGCGTATTCGTAGTTGGCCGGGCCAGTGGTCGAACCGAAGATGCTCGACCATGGGATCACCGAGAAGATCATCAAGCCGAATGCAAAGCCCGTGATGATCAATACCCATTTCTGGGTGCGGCTGAGAGATGTTTCGGTCTCGGCCGAAACATCGTCGGACGCAGCGTCGGTGGCGGACTCATCGTCTGAGTCGGGCTCTTCCCATCCGACCAACGATGCTTCGGGGTTCTTGCGAACCTTCGCTGCGTAACGCAACACCCAGCCGATCGCCAGCGCAGTCAACAGGACCCAGAGGATCAACCGCAAGACAATGCCGTCACCGATTGATGTCCCGGCCTCGCCGGCGGCAACGCCGATCGAGAACGGGTTGACAGTCGCCCCCATGACCCCGACCAGGGCACCGATGATGATCATCGCGGCCGTCACGAGCCGGTCGTAACCCAGTGCGGTCATCAGCGGAATGAACAGTGCGTAGAAGCCCAGCGTCTCGACCGAGAAGCCCATGGTCGAGCCCAGCAACGAGAACAGCACCATGACCGCCGCAATCAGCAACCATCCCTTGCTCCGCAACCGGTGCGCCAGACTGCCGACGGCGACTTCGAGAGCCTTCGTCGCAAAGCTCACCGAGATGAACGCACCAATCGCCATGATGAAGACGATGATGCCGATCTGACCGAACATGCGCCCGACCGTCTCGGTGTCGACTACTCCGGTCTCGCCATTGAGCAGGCCGTAGATGCCGTTGATCGGTGCCAGGAATAGCTGCTGCACCATCGCACCGAAGCCGTAGGGTGACGGGACTTCCTGAAACGTCCCGGGAATCGGCGAACCATCTGCCGAGGTGGCATATTTTCCGGACGGCAAGAACAGGGCCGCTACCCACACCAACACCGTGACAAGGACCAGCGTCGTGACCGCGCTGGGGAATTGGAACTTGCGCTTGTGCTGGATCTTGGGAGGATCCGCCTCGACCTCGCCGATCGACCCCGGCGTGGTGGTTCCACTCATGACGAGCCCCCTCGCATATTCAAGCTGACGGCTGGGTTGGACCGTCTGGGATTCGACTAGTGATCGGAGCGATCATCGATCCCACCGGAACGGTAGCGCCGTGGACGACCGTTCGCCACACGATTGGTTGCCGAATGCGAAGGTCCTGCTCGGGCGGCGTAGCGTTGCCCCATGACGGCAACGGACAACCAGTCTCCAACGGAAACAATCCCTGACTCCCCCGCCAGCGAGACCGAAGCGAACGATCCGGTCGGCGTGGAACAGGCCACCCCCGAGCAACGGCACGACATCCTCGATCGAGGTACCGCGGTCGCCGTGATCGGCGCCGGACCCCACGGGCTGTCCGCTCTCAAAGCCCTCTTGCAACTCGGCATTCCGGCCGACGGATTCGAGCGGGCCGACGGAGTCGGTGGTAACTGGAACTTCGGTGCCCCGACCTCGCGCGTGTACGAGTCCGTGCACTTGATCTCAAGCAAGCCATTCACGCAGTTCCCGGACTTCCCGATGCCGGACTCCTACCCGGATTACCCAAACCACCGGCAGGTCAAGGCGTACTTCGACAGCTATGCCGATCACTTCGGCCTGCGCGAGCGAATCTCCTTTGGCACGTCGGTGGTCAGCCTCGTCCCCGCGGAGGGAGCGGAACTGTCCAGCACTGGCGAGCGCCGCTGGGACCTGACGGTCGAAACCCGCGACGGAACGCTGCGGACCCTGCGCTACGACGCGGTGGTCGTCGCCAACGGTCACAACTGGAACCCGAAAATGCCCCAGTACTCCGGTCTGGACGGCTTCGGCGGCGAGATCTTGCACTCGGCCGACTACAAGAGCGCCGATCAGATTCGCGGCAAGCGAGTTCTAGTTGTGGGTGCCGGCAACACTGGCTGCGACATTGCCGTCGAGTGCGCCCAGAACGCCGCGGCCACCTTCCACTCCACCCGCCGCGGGTACTACTACAACCCCAAGTACGCGCTCGGGCGACCGTCGGATCAAGTCGCCGATTCCCTGTTGGCGATGCGCCTTCCGTTGCCGGTGCGACGGGTGGTGTTCAAGGCAAGCTTGCGCGCGACGGTCGGCGACCTGGAGGCCTTCGGGTTACGCAAACCGGACCATGCCTTCTTTGAAACGCACCCGATCGTCAACCAGCAGCTTGTCTACTACGTCGGCCAAGGCGACATCGTGCCCAAACCTGACGTCGACCACTTCGATGAGACCGGCGCGGTGTTCGCCGACGGGAGTCGGGTCGACGTGGACGCGGTCGTGTTCGCGACCGGCTACCTGGTGACGTTCCCGTTCCTTGATGACTTGACCGCGCTCGACGCCCAAGACGGTCGACCCCGGTTGGCATTGCAGATGGCATCGCCGACCAACGAGAACCTGTGGCTCAGCGGGCTAATCCAACCGGACTCCGGACAGTGGGCGATCGCGCATTGGCAGGGGGTGGCGATTGCGTCATTCCTCGCGCTGGCGCGAACCAACCCGAAGCGAGCGCGTGCCCTTCATGACGAGCTCAACTCGACGCGAGGCAGGCGCTTCACAGCCGGCACCGAATACAAAGACTCGACGCGCCATTACTACGAGATTGCCCACCAGGAATACCTCGGGGCGATCCAGGAACTACTGGATTCCATCGGACCAGTCGAGGTGGTGTCGTCATGAGTCAGCGTGCGCCCAAGGTGCTGCGGCCGTGGGAATGGTCCTACCCGAGCAAGCCCGTCCATCTGGAGATCCTCGCCAACGAGGTGTCCGATTCAACCAAGCCGCCGCTGCTCTTTGTGCACGGCCTCAGTCATGGTGCGTGGTGCTACCAGGAACACTGGATGGCAGCAGCGGCCAAGCGCGGGTACTCCAGCTATGCCCTGTCGCTACGGGGTCACGGTGGATCCGGTGGCGCCCAGCAACTGAAACGCACGCGACTTCGTGACTACGTGCACGACGTGTTGCAAGCGATCGCGACACTTCC
>JAGNDY010000030.1 GCA_018003655.1 Candidatus Nanopelagicales bacterium | reverse complement strand
GAATCTCTGGACCAGTTCCTTGGTAGTGCGCCATGGCGTTGTCCGGGTTCCCGTACTGGTAGAGCATCACCCAGTCCGGATGCTCGGCCGAGAGGGTTTTAGCGACACGTACTGCCTCGTTCGATCCACCCTCGGCTGTCGAATAGATGACTTCCGCGTCCCACATCCGCAACAGCTGTGCGCGCTCTTTGGGAGTGTTCTCGGGCATGACGCAGATCAGGTTGTAGCCCTTGAGCTTGGCTGCCATCGCCAAGGAAATGCCCGTGTTGCCGCTGGTGGGCTCCAGGATCGTGCATCCGGGAGTCAGCCGGCCATCGCGTTCGGCCGCCGCGACCATCCACAGGGCGGGGCGATCCTTGACCGAACCAGTTGGGTTTCGATCCTCCAACTTGGCCCACAACCGCACATCGGGACTCGGCGACAACCGCGGCAGCCCGACCAGCGGGGTCCCACCTACCGAGGCCAGTAGGTTGTCGTAGCGGGTCATCTCAGTGGATTTCGCTGACCTCTGCCGAGTTGCCGGTGACTGCCACCGGCAACCGCTGGCAGGATCGTGACGACGTCGCCATCGGAGAGGGCAGCATCAAGCCCGTCGAGGAATCGGACGTCCTCGTCGTTCAGGTAGACGTTGACGAATCGGCGCAGTGCTCCTGCCTCGACAAGTCGGCCGCCGATGCCCGGGTAACTGACGTCAAGGTTGGCGATGAGTTCCGCGAGTGAGCCGCCGTCCGCGCTCACCGACTTGGCACCGTCGGTGTACGTACGCAGGATGGTGGGTATCTCGACTGAAACCATGAGCAGCAGGGTACGCGGCGGCTAGCCGATCGGCAGGATCCGGACCTCTTCCTCGCTGACCACCCCGTCCACGATCCGGTAGGAACGGAACTCGAAGGGACCATCATCGGTTCCCGTCTCCCGCGTACTCACCAAGACGTAGTGGGCGTTCGGCTCGGACGCGTAGGCGATGTCCGTTCGTGATGGATAGGCCTGCGTGGCGGTGTGTGAGTGGTAAATGACGACGGGTTCTTCGTCATTGCGGTCCATCGCGCGGTAGAGCCGAAGCAGGTCGGCGGAGTCGAATTCGTAGAACGTGGGCGAGCGCGCGGAGTTGAGCATCGGGACGAATCGCACCGGTCGGTCGGTCCCGGCCGGACCCGCAATCACGCCGCACGCCTCATCGGGGTGGTCCGCCCGAGCGTGGGCGACGATGCGATCGACCAGCTCGGTGGTTATCTCCAGCACGCGGCAAAGCCTAGTTGCTCGTCAGATCAATCCATCAAAGCGTTGACGAGGGTGTCCTGCCACCACGTCAGGAACTCGTAGATTGCCGCCGATGCCGCCCGCGGGTCATCGTCGGGGATCGACGACAAGTCGGCGGCGAGATCGTCGTCGATCTCCAGCTGTACGCCGAGCGCCAACCGCAAATCATTGATGCTGCGCATCCACGCCATCGCCGTCGGCTCGTCGATCGAGACGCTGCCCTGCTCATCCGCCTCGGCTTGGTCGATCCCGGCAAGCACGGTCGCTGCGTCCTGTTGTTTGCCGCGGCGCAGGGCGCTGTCGGTGAAGCGACGGAACTCAGCGGCGGCATCGTCATCATCGGAGTAGCCGTCCGGCAACAACCGAGCGAGCACCGGATCGGCGGGCGCAACCACGGCGGATTGATCGAGGTCCTCAAGACCCAGTTGCTTTGCTAGGGGATCGGTGGACGATTGGCGGTCGTCACCGTCGACGTCTAGGAGCGCCGTCAGTTCCGCCAGCAACTGGCGCAGCGTTGTGCACTCAATCGGCTCAAGCCGTGTCTCAAAGTCGTCACCGTCGCGAACGAAACCGTGTGCCATCAGTCGTTATGCTCCATCGTCGCCCACAGACCATAGCTGTGCATGGCCGCCACATCGCGTTCCATCTCTTCCCGACTGCCGGTCGCAACCGCAGCACGGCCCTGCTGATGGACTTGCAGCATCAGCGTTGCCGCTTTCTCCTTCGAGTAATGGAAGTAGTTCACAAAGACGAAGGTCACGTAGGACATCAGGTTGATTGGGTCGTCCCACACGATGCAGGCCCAAGGCTTGTCCGTCTCGGCAAGCGCATCGGTCTGCGACTCGGTTAACTCCGACGGCGCCAAACTCACGGTTGAATGCTCCCACGGTTAGAGGTCTAGGGTTGTCATTGTGTCCGACCGTAGCGGGATTCCACCGCGAAACCCTGCGCTGCCCGATCCGCCTCTGCTCCAACGGATCCGACAGTCGGTCATCGGTGACGACCAACTCATGGTTGGGCCGTTTGGTCCACGCCGGGTCACCTATGCCGACTACACCGCCAGTGGCCGGGCGCTGAGCTTCATCGAGGACTTCATTCGCGACGAGGTACTCCCCCGCTACGCGAACACTCACACCGAGAGCTCCGGCACCGGACTGCAAACGACGAGGCTGCGCGAAGACGCGCGAGCTTTGGTCGCGGAGTCGGTGGGTGCCAGCGATGAGTATGCGGTGATCTTTGCCGGCTCGGGCAGTACCGGAGCGATCGACCGCCTCGTCGGCATCATGAATCTGCGGCTACCGGCAGATCTCGATGCCAAGTACCACTTGATTGATCAGATCCCACCGCACGAGCGTCCGGTGGTGTTCATCGGTCCGTTCGAACATCACTCCAACGAGCTCCCCTGGCGCGAATCCATTTGCGATGTCGTGACCATTGCCGAGGATTCCGACGGGCACATCGACTGCGACGTCCTGCGAGCGGAGCTGGCTGCCCACGCCGGGCGGCCATTGCTGATCGGATCCTTCAGTGCCGCCAGCAACGTGACCGGCATCGTCACCGACACTTCGCTGGTCACCAAGATCCTCCACGAACACGGGGCACTGGCCTTCTGGGACTTCGCAGCTGCCGGTCCCTACGTCTCGATCGAGATGACTCCCGATGCGGGCCCGCACCAGGAAAGTGGAGCTGGGACTGACCCCGATGTCATCGCCGACGCGAGCAAGGACGCGATCTTCCTCTCGCCCCACAAGTTCATTGGCGGACCTGGCACCCCTGGGGTCCTGGTGCTGCGTAAGTCGCTCATCACTAACTCGGTTCCCGACGTGGTCGGTGGTGGAACCGTGGCCTACGTCAACCCCGCCGAGCACCTGTACCTGTCCGATCCGGTGCAACGGGAGGAGGGCGGCACCCCGGCCATTGTCGAGGCGATTCGCGCGGGTCTGGTGATGCAGCTGAAGATGGCCGTCGGTGAGCAGGTCATCCGTTCACACGAGGACGACTACGTCAAGCGAGCAATTGCCACCTGGTCTGGCTCTGACGCGATCAACCTGCTTGGCAATCCGGATGCGGAACGCCTGTCGATCGTGTCGTTCACGCTGCGCACTCCGACGGGTCGCTACCTGCACCACAACGCCGCCGTCGCCATGCTCAACGACCTCTTCGGCATCCAAGCTCGCGGCGGCTGTTCCTGCGCTGGGCCGTATGGCCACCGGTTGCTGGGAATTGATGTTGAGCGTAGCCACGAATTTGAAAACGAGATCGCCCACGGCTGCGAGGGCATCAAGCCAGGTTGGATCCGCATCAACTTCAACTACTTCATCTCTGAGGCGGTATTCGGCTACATCGTTGATTCGGTCAGTCTGCTCGCTGACCGCGGCTGGCGCTTACTGCCCGACTATCACTTCGAGCCAGACAGCGGTCTCTGGCGGCACCACAACGGACCTGTCGATCCTCCGCTGCGGCTGAGCCAGCTGCGCTACGACGACGCCGGGATACTGCAGTACCCACGCCACCAGGACACCGCCCCGGAATCAGTTCTGGCGACTCACCTCGAGGACGCGCGGCGAATCCTTGACTCGCTGCCCGATCCGGTTCCGGCCGATGATGACGACTTTGTCGCCGCTGGCCTTGTTCGGGAGGGCTTTGAGAGTCTGCGTTGGTTCGACCTGCCAGCGCAGAGTCTGCGCGACAGGTAGTTGCCTGCTCAGACATCGTCAGGGCGAGCAGTGGCAATCCCTAGCGCGTGCGCAGGGTGATCTTCGGGCTCACGGCGCGACCGTAACCGCCGGTTGCTGGCACAACTACCCGCCAACGCGACTTCTTCGCCTTCGGTCTGACGCCAGCCCGGTAGGTCCCACTGTTCTTGGTGATGGCCTTGCGCTTGGTAATCCATCGACCCTTGTAACGCTGGACGCGCACGGCCACGCCGGTCCGGGCTGGTGCAATCGCACCGGAAAGCGTGAACTTGCTGCCCCGGCGAGCCACGGTTGGTGCTCCCCGCAGGCCCAGCGACTGCGACTTCAGGCTGGGCGAACTCCCGGGAGCCAACGCCCTGGCATAGCTGCGCAGTGGCGCCCACTGGCTTGCCTCTTCGGCGCCGATAGTCCACGTCGCCTGGCCAGCGAGGTTGTACTTTCCGGCGATCTTGGCTCGCGCCGCGACTGTGGTTGCGTCCGGTAGCCAAGCGCTGCGTTTGACCTTGCACTTGCCGGAGTTGTAGGTCAATGAGTAGTTGATATAGCGCTCCTGCGAGGCAGAGTCTCGCTTCCACGACGATCCGGAAACTCCCGAGATCGCGCTGCCCCGATTGCGGGAGTCGTACACCTTCTGTGACAGCGACGGGCACCCACTGCCGGTCTTGCTGGTCACCCAGTCGCGACCATAGGTCGGAGTGCCGAGTTGGACTTTGCTGGCAGGAAGTTGCGTCACCGCGAACTTGGCGACGGAGTCGGCCCAACTGAGCGGACCACCGATGGGTCCCGGCGTGCTCCAGGAGTAGTCGTAGGCCATGATCCGCAGCTTGTCGATGGCTGGGCCAACGCCGGCGAAGTCATAGACCCAGTAACCGCTCGAACCATTTCGGCGTGCGTTGTACATGGGTGGCACCGCGAGCGAGAGCTTCTTGCCGTACTGATGCAGGCCCTTGCCGAGCGCGGTGACAAACGCCACCCAGGCCGGTCGGGTCGACGACCACGATGAGCTTCCGTCGGAGAACGCGAACGTCTCGAAGTCCAAATCGATGCCGTCGTATCCGTTGGAACGCACCAGGTTGACGATCTGGCTGACGAGAGCCGCCCGCTTGGTCGAGTTCTTCATCGTTGCGGCCATCGTGTGGGCACCGCTGCCATCGGTGATCGACGGCATGACGTAGGCGCCACGGCCCTTGAGGGTTTTCAACCAACTCGATCGGGATCCGGAACTGAGGCTGTTGTTGCTGATGGAAATCCCGCTCGAACTGCTAGAGGACTTCCTCGCGTCATGCCAGAACGGTGAGATGTCGCTGAAGAGATCAGCGTTCTTCACGAATGCAGCGGACGAGGTCGACATGGTCCAGTAGGGCAACCAGCCACTCATTATGCGTTTGGGCGCTGGAGTGGCAGCGGCGGCCACAGTCGGAGCCGCTACCGGCAGTCCGACGACTATGACGGCTAGCGCCACACCGGCGATGGCGCCGCGCGACAGCCACGCTCTGATTCGACGGCTGGTAATGGGCGCCTCGGGCGACGACAGTGGCAACGAAGTGTCCATGCGCGCGGCCTCCTGGGGATGGTCGGTGGCGAGATCTAGGAACGCGGGGGCGTTAGGCGACCTGATTGCATTGTGCGACGGTGAGGTGTCGGAACCACCACCGAACGCACTCAGCGGTCAAATTGGGCAATATGACTACGTATCGTCACCGACCCTGGGGTGGTTTAGCCCAAGGAACAGCGATTCTGTGAACGATCCCACTCTCGTGGCCCCAGAACGGTGACTCAGCCCGAAATCCGCGCGATCAACGGTTAGCGTCCCAGCATGACGCTTAAGTACGCCGATGCCGCAGCGTCGGTCGCCCTTGCCTGCTGCGCCGTCGTCGCCGTCAGCGCAAGCCCAGCCCAGGCCGCCGCCGGCCCGGACCCGGAGCGCACTGTCACACTCCAGTCCCGTGGCACGGCCCAGGAGTTCGCCGCGACCCCGCAGCGCATCGAACCACTGCGCCGAGGATTCGTCTCCAGCGCGTCAGCCAACACCCGCATTGCGGCCAAACTGCCTGGCAGGTCCTCATCCGCAGCGATTGGCCGCAACTACGCCGTCAGCGTCGTCGACGCCATGTCAGGTCAGCGGATCTGGTCACATCGCTCGACGCGCGCACTCCTGCCGGCCTCGAACATGAAGATCATCACCGCAGCGAACGCCCTCACGGTGCTGGGGTCAGATCACCGCTTCACCACCAAGGTGGTGGCGCTCGGGCGCGGACGGGTTGCGATTCTGGGCGGCGGCGACGCGACGCTGTCCTCGCGCGCCGTTCGTCGGTTGGCCAGGCGGACGGTTGCCGCCGTGCAGGCTGACGCCTCGTTGCGCCCCGCCAAGTACACACCCAAGCCATACCGGCCAAAGACGTGCCGGGTCCACGGCAAGCGGGTCAAGAACACCGCCAGACATCGCTGTCCCCTGGTCACGCCAGGCTCGCGTCGCGCCGCTGTGAAGGTGTTCGTCGACGATTCGCTTTACCCCGCAGCATCGAGGCCGCCAGGATGGACCGGCAGCTACCAACCGTCCATCGTCCGCCCAGTCAGGGCGCTAGGGATGGACGGGCGATACGTCTGGGATTCGGCTGCCGACACCGGTAGCTACTTTGCGAGCCGCCTGCGGGCGGACGGAATGCGCGCCTCCTACTCGGGACGCCAACGAGCGCCGGACAGTGCCCGCGTACTCACTCGCAATGAGAGCGTGCCCTTGGCGGAACAGGTCAAGTACATGCTGCAAGTCAGCGAGAACAACATTGCCGAGATGCTGTTCCGCAACACCGCTGTCGCACTGGGCTATCGACCGACGTGGGGCAACAGTCGCACCGCCGCCGGCATCACACTGCGCCGACTGGGAGTTCCCACGACCTCCTTGCACCTGGCTGACGGCAGCGGAGTCGGACGCCTCGATCGAGTTACTCCGGTCGCGCTCACGACCCTGTTGCAGCGGGTCGCCGACAAGTCCGGCCATCCGAACCTGGCGCCGATCTACTACGGCGGCGGTCTGCCGTTAGCAGGGAAATCGGGAACCCTCGGTCCGGGAACGGGCCGATTTGTGACCCGTCCAACGAGCTGTGCCCGTGGCAAGCTGCGGGCCAAGACCGGCACCCTGTTCGACACGATCGGATTGTCAGGTTTGACCGTCGGTCGCGACGGCCACCTCAAGGCCTTTTCCGTACTGGTCAACAGCAGACCCCAACGAGTCTCGCCGCTGACCACGCGCAAGAGCGTTGACCGCATCGCGGCAACGGTCACTGGGTGCTACTGACGCAATCCGGAGGCGTTTGCCAGCCGAGCCGGTGACGCGGTCCACATCTAAGCGGTCTTTGACGCTGCTTGAACCTGGCAACATCTGCCACGCTGCTTCCTGATGCGAATCGAAGACGACCCCGAGACCCGACCGAGTTGGGCGGTGTTGCTGATCGTTCCCATCGTGATCGGTGCAATCGGCGGCGCACTGGTCGGCGTGGTCGTCATGGTCATCGAGGACTGGCTGCTCGGCGACCTCGTGCTGGGTCTGCCCGGACTTTGGTTCGCACTGCCCGCAGTTGGGGTCTTCGTCCTGACGCGCCTTGCCCTGGTCAAAGTCGCCAAGGCGACAACGCCCGGCACGGCTGAGCTCTACCCGACGTACTACCACGAGGCTGACCGACGCTATCCAATCCGGCAGGCGCCTGGTCGACTGCTATCCGGTGCGACCACAGTCGGCCTCGGTGGTTCGCAAGGCCTTGAGTCCCAATCCGTGCTGATTGGCGACTCGATCGGTATGGGCATCCGGCGACTCTTCGGGCGCCGCGTGCCGTTCCTTGCCACCCCAGAAGGCCGTCGCCTGGTGCTGGTGTGTGGCGCTGCAGCGGGTATCGCCACCGTCTTCTCCTCGCCCACACTGGGTGCCGCGTACGGAATCGAAATGCCCTTCCGCAACCGCCTCGATGGGCGACGCTTGGTCCCGTCGATGTTGGCGGCGGCGAGCTCCTGGATGACAGCCCACCTGATTCACGCATCCCGCGGGCTCTTCAGCTACCAACCTCACGAGATCAAGATCAAGGAAATGCTGGGGGTTCTGCTCGTCGCACTGCTCTGCGGGTTTGGCGCCCGCGCATTCATCTACGGACTGAAACGCACCAAAGGCTTCAAGAACGGTTCCCGACCGTGGTTGCGTGCGGTGTTGGCGGGCCTCGTACTAGCCGGGGCGGCAGCTGCGGCTTTCGCGGTCACCGGTGCGCCAATAACGGCGGGTCCAGGCTATGTCGCCTCTGATTGGGCGTTGCCCGCCAACGGACCATCGCCAGCGTTGATGCTGATCGTGGCTGCGCTCGGATTCAGGGTCTTCACCGTCCTGCTCACTGTCGCCGGTGGCGGTGGCGGTGGGGTTTTCACGTCGATGGCGACCAACGGGCTGCTCATCGGGGTTGGCGTGGGCATGGTGCTTGGCCTGGACAACCTGACCCTGCTGGCCATGTGCGGCGCCACGACGTTTCTGGCAGCTGGATACCGACTCCCGCTAGCCGGCGCCGGGCTGCTGGCCGAATCCAGCGGAGGCGCGCTGCCGTGCGCTCTCGGTGTGCTGTCCATAGGCATCGCCATGGTCATCGTCGGGAACCGATCAGCGTCGTTCGCCCAACGCGACACCGAACAGACCGAGTTCAGGTCGGTTTCGGACTAGGCGCACCGCCTTGGAAAGACCCGGTTCGGAGCAGCGAAGCTATGGCCGCATCGCGTAAGCACCGTCGTACGACAGCACCTCGTCGACAAACGCCTTCTCCGCAGCCGGATCAACGATCGGGCGTCGGACAAGGCCGAGCGCCGCGTCGCGCTGCTCGTCGTTGGCGGCCGGTTGCCCGTAGAGCGACAACGCATATTCGCTGAAGTCCCGCACGAACACCGAGAAGATCCGATCGACGTGCGCTTCGGTCAGGCCCGATAGGTCGCTGACACTGCCTTCACGCGCACCGCCGTCGACCCCATCGATGGCTAGTGCGGCCGACTCACAGACGAGCTGGCCGTAGACGACCTGCGTGAACAACTGTCCGAGAGTAAGCAGGAAGTCCAGGTCCTCGGTCTGCTCCGCCGTCGGAGGCGCCGCCGCGACCAGTGCCCCAAACGCGGTGAACTGGTCGATGAACTGCCCGACGTTGGGCAGATGCGCGAACCGTGCGAACGCCGGTCGTGGATCGTGGAACGGAATCTTCGACAGTCCTGACGCCGAACCTTGAGCGAACAGGTAATCGTCATCTGTCGCATCGTTGCGCACGGGAATCGGCGCATAAAGCTCACCATGGCCGATGGCAGCCGCGAGGTACTGGGGGAAGAACTTGAGCACCAAGGCCAAATTGACGTGGACTGTTCCTTCCAGCTTGGGCAGTGCACGAATATGGCTGACTGCCTGCTCGAAGTACGTGTCCTTTTCGAAGCCGCGCGCCGCGATGACATCCCAGAGCAGGTCGATGACGCGCTCACCCTCCATCGTGACCTTCATCTTGGTGATGGGGTTGAACAACAGGTAGCGGCGATCGTCAGGGGAGGCACTGCGGAAATAGTCCGCTGACCGCACCGCATAGAGCTTCATCGCCAGCAGCCGCGCGTAGGCGTCGGACAGGATTCGGCGAACATGCGGAAACTCCGTGACGCTCTTGCCGTAGAGCACCCGATTGTTCGCGTGGGTTACCGACTCGAAGAATGCATGTTCGGCGATGCCGATGCTGGCCCAGCCGAGGTTCACCTTTCCGACGTTGATCGTTGCCAGCGCCGCGTCCCAGGCTGCCTTGCCCGTGTGCAGAATGTCGGCTTGGACGACTGGGTATCCGTCGAGATGGAATGCCGAGACGTACATGGAGCCGTGGACGACGTTCTGTTCCAACTTGTACGCCGGGTGGGCCGTGTCGGCCAAGAAGAAGACGTACTCGCCGGGGCGGTCCGGATCGTCATCGGCGAACTTGCCAAACACGCTGAGGCGTCCGGCCACGTTGCCATTGCCGATGTAGTACTTGGGCCCGGTGGCGGTCCAGCCACCCTCCCCGTCCGACGTCACGATCATGTCCGTGGAGTAGATATCCGCACCGTGGGTCTGCTCAGACAGCCCGAAGCCGAACAGCGATCCATCCGCTAGCAACTGGCCAACCAGTGCCTTGGCGTCCTCGTTGTCGCTGGTCCAGACCGGTCCGAGTCCGAGCACGCTGACCTGCCAGGCGTACCAGTGATCGAGGGAGTAGAAGCCCAAGACCTCATTGAGTTCATTGATCCGAGTCGTGTCCCAGCGAGCATCATCCTGCGGCTCGGCCAGCAGGTCCGCCACTGCGGCCGGGGTCGCGAACTTGGCGAAGATCCCCTGCTCGGCGTTGAAGTCCTGGAAATCCTGGTACCACTGCGCGGCGTGGTACTCGTCCTTCAGACCTGACTTTCCCTTCGATTCGAAGAACTCGATCAGCGCCAGCAACTGCGTGCGGCTCGCCTCGTCGAGGAACTGCGGATCGTAGGTATTGGGGTTGAAGAGCAAGTTCGCCACGAGTCAATTCCCTGCGTTGTCCGGCGGGTTGATTGCACTAACGATACTTCTCAGGATGCGCGCTGTTCCCCTGAGTCCGACGGTGCGGACTTGGTTGGGCGTTTGAGGGTTGCCGGGGTGGGCGCTGATGGGGGTCCGGACGGCTTCTTCCCGCTGGGTTGTGCGGTGGGCTTTGCCGCCGACTTTGGCGCAACCTTCGGCTTGGCGGCAGCTTTCCCAGCTGATTTCTCGACTGCGGGCTCCGGCGTTGCTGCCTCTTCCTCGGGCTCCGGCGTTACTGCGTCTTCCACAACGTCGGCAGCGACATAGGCGGACTCCGACGTCTTCATTGCGGCCTGATCGGCGACCTCAGAGGTCTTTGCAGCGGTCTGCTCAGCGACCCGTGCTAGCTCTGCGGCAGCATCTGCCGAACGCTTAGCGGCCGCGTCGGCAGCTTTGCTCGCCGATTTGGCAGCACCGTCCGCGACGGTACCGACTGAAGCCGCCGCCCGAGATGCCTTCTCCGCGGCAGCGGCGACTTGGGCTGCAGTCAATTCGGCAGCCTCGCTGATGGTGCTCGCGGTCGTCGCCGCGACGGCTGTCACGCCGTCGGCCGCACCTTCGACTACTTCGGTGACCTTTGGGGCCGCCTGCGATCGACGGTAGGCGACATATCCAGCGGCGGAGGCAGCAGCGGCAGTGAGCAACATCAGCGTTTTCTTCATACTCAGTTCCTACCTCGACTTGACCGTTCGCGCTAGACGTTTGCCGGTATTGCAAGCGAATTGCCTACTACTTCAGGGCTCCTGCAGGGCTATGCGAATGCCGGTTGCCGCAGTGAGTAGCTGCTTGCCGGGCTCACCTGCGCCCAACCGCCTCGTCGGGACCACCCCTATTACCGCCTCCACGGTCGGGCTCAGACGCACTGCCAACCCGTGAGCGACCAAGATTCCGGTAGGTTCCAACGGCCCAACCACGACCCGTTCGCGGCGTTCCCCGACACCGAAATCGCCTGAATGGGAAGCCCGCATCGCCTCCCCTACGACCGTTCCATCGACCGGCACGCGAGTGCCCACCTGCAGCTGAACCGTGACCTGTCCCTGGGCCGGCTCAGCCACGGCAACGACCGTCGCGACACCGGCAGTATCCAAGGTTGCCAGCCACGCAGAACATGCCAACGAGTCGGCGAGCACCCGCAAATGCGCGGAAGCGATCTCGCGGAGGGCCGAATCGAATCGACCGCTCAGCCGCGCCACCTGCGGACCCAGGCTGTAGCGACCGGCGTCAGAGCGCCGAACGAATCCTCGATCAACAAGGGTCGAGGTCAACCGATAGACGACGGCCCGACTGACTCCGAGTTGGCGACCGAGCGCCGTGACGGTCATCCCGTCGGGGCTATCAGCAAGCAACGACAGGACCGACAAACCGCGATCCAGTGTCTGTGCCTTCTCCACCATGGGTGGTTAGGCCGCTGCCGCTACCTTCTTCGCGGCAGAACGGATCATGAATGACGAGATGATCTCGAAGATCCCCAGCACCAAGAGCCAGATTCCGGCAACCGCTGTCAGGACTGCCAGGGACTTGATGGGCCATACCAACACAACGATTCCGGCGAAGATCCCCAACAGCCCGAGGAACACGTAGAAGACGCTGCCGCCTTTGCCCGAGCCGACGATGAGTTGCATGATCCCGCGCATAATCCACCAGATACCGATGAACAGGATGAGTAGCTCGATGCGGTTATCCACGCTCTTGAGGGCGACGATGCCCAAGACAATGCCGATGATTCCGCTGACAGCGCCAAGTACGCGACCCGTTGTCTCAATTCGGCGATCGAAGGATTGAGCCAACTGGAAGATGCCGCTAACCAACAACCAGATTCCAAAGATCAAGGCGGCCACGCGGACAGCGGCGAATGGCTGGGCCAAGATGATGCCGCCCACGATCACGCTGACGACCCCAAGGAAGAGCACCAGCCACCACGAGGCGCCGATGTCAGCCAGGATTTGTTTGTCCCCGGCAGTGAGCGAATCGTCCGTCACAGCTTCAGCACCTCCGGAGCCGTTTGGCTGTGAGCTGGCGTCAGTCGTACTCATGTGAACTCCTCGTGGTTATACGTCGGTGATGATCAGAGCAGACAAAGACGACAATCCACGAACCGACACGCACTCAACCGCCAACGGCACGGGCCTGGGCCGTGGGGACGGGTGTCGCCTGGTGCGGCAGATCCAACGGGTCAGTCGCCGTTGTTGTCGTCGCCGGCAGGCAGGCCCTCGTAGATCGCTTTGCAGTCCGGGCAGATGGGGAACTTCGACGGATCGCGGCCGGGCACCCACACCTTGCCGCACAGGGCAATCACCGGATCGCCGCTCATCGCGCTCTCAAGGATCTTCTCCTTGCGCACATAGTGAGCAAATCGTTCGTGGTCACCTTCGCTCAGCCGAGGGTCGGTCCGCTCCTCGGTGAGGGTGGAACCGCCCAAGTCCGGGGAGTCAAGCGGCGCCAGCGTGGGGGTCTGTTCGCTCATGCGGCGATTCTATTCATCCGCTGGGGCGATTGGGTTCTGCCTGCAACTTCCGGCAACCATTCACGGCCGTGACCGACGCAGCGACCCGATCACCCACTTGGCGCAGCGTTGCGGCGCGTTCGTTTCGCCGGATTACGCAACTGATCGTCTTCACCGATCGGGCAATGGTCACGCAGGGCGATTTCTTTACAAACAAATCGGCAACTGGGTGTACCGACTGGGGCGTCGCGGAATGTAATGGCCTGCAACAAAAGCCGGGACGGCACGACCTGGCCAAGGCCGACGCACCGCAACTGTGCTGTTCTACGCAGCGTCGCACCAGGGTCCAACCCCTTGGACATCCGTGAGGAGGCTGGTGATCAGCCGATTACGGAGTGCAGGATATTGACTGAATAGATGATACAAACTTGGTACGTTCGGATGAGTACGATTTGCTTCACTCTGAGTAGTGTCCGAGTCACGTCAGGTGTTCAACCATGAACATTCCGGTGAAATGCCGGCCCCAAGATCGCCTCAGCCGAGGTGAACGCAGAGTGACGAAAGCCCTCGACAGGAGGCCCAATGCCGCAGCAACCGTTGTCGCAGGTACCAGCCGATGCCACATGGGAATGGCAGGAGCAGGGAGCCTGTCGGGAAGCCGATCCAGAGTTGTTCTTCCACCCACAGAATGAACGAGGCCTCGCACGACTTCGCCGGGATCGCGCCGCCAAGGCTGTCTGCGCTCGGTGTGATGTGCGGATTGAGTGCGCCGACTACAGCATCCGTTCCCGTGAGCCGTACGGCGTCTGGGGCGGTCTGACCGAGGAGGAGCGCGAGCGGATCTATGTCCGAATCGCACTTGCCCAATTCCCCCGCCAGCGCGGTGAAGGTGCCCTCGCGGCGGCACCCGAGATTGCCGACGCCGTTTCGGCTGCGTCGCTTGGAGTCGTCTCCTAGCATCCCTTCTTGAACGAGAACTGCCGCCGACCCAATGGTCGGCGGCAGTTCTCGTTGTGGACCGATTCCGCGCTGCTCGGACGCGATCTCACGCGTGCTACCCGAGGCCTTGGGCCTGGCGCACAGCAGCCAGGACTCGGCCCATGATCTCGGTCGCGTCGTAGTCCTTCGGGGTGAATACGGCCGCCACACCCGCGGCCTTGAGTGCCGCGGCGTCGCCCTCCGGAATGATCCCGCCAACGACGACCGGTACATCGTTGAGACCCGCGGCCTTGAGGCCATCGACCACCTCGGGCACCAACTCCATGTGCGAACCGGAAAGGATGGACAGCCCGACACAGTGGACGTCCTCCTCAATCGCTGCCGAGACGATCTGCGCCGGTGTCAGACGAATTCCCTGGTACACGACCTCGAAGCCGCAGTCGCGAGCTCGAACGGCGATCTGCTCAGCACCGTTGGAATGCCCGTCGAGGCCGGGTTTGCCGACCAGTAGCCGCACTCGGCCACCGAGCTCCTCGCCCGTCTGGCGAACGGCCGCCCGCAGCGCCGTGAGTTCCTCACCTGCCTCGGCAACACCCACCACGCCGGCGACGCCGGTGGGCGCTCGGTACTCGCCAAAGACTCCGCGCAGCGCGCCAGCCCACTCCCCGGTTGTGACGCCTGCGCGCGCACACATCAGTGACGCTTCCATCAAATTCTCATCCGTCTTGGCGGCCTCTTGTAGGCGCAGCAGCGCCGAATCGACGGCCTCGTTGTCGCGGCTGGCGCGCCACTGCCCGATTGCGTCTATGGCTCGCTGCTCGGTCTCCGGGTCGACCGTCTGAATCGCGGCCTCGAGGTCAACCAGCAGCGGATTCTGCTCGGTGGTGGAGAACTTGTTGAGGCCGACGACGATGTCGTCGCCTGCCTCGATGTGGGCCCGTCGAGCCGCGTGCGAGGAGACAAGTTGTTGCTTCATGTAGCCGCTCTCGACGGCGGCGACTGCTCCCCCGAGCGCCTGAACCCGGTCGATCTCGGCCCGCGAAGCCGCCACCAGTTCCTCGACCTTGTTCTCGATGACCGGCGAACCAGCAAAGATGTCCCCGTACTCGAGCAGGTCCGATTCGTAGGCCAGAACCTGTTGGATCCGCAGTGACCACTGCTGATCCCACGGTCGCGGCAGGCCAAGGGCCTCGTTCCAGGCAGGCAACTGGATAGCGCGGGCTCTGGCGTCTTTCGACAGGGTGACTGCCAGCATCTCCAGCACGATGCGCTGAATATTGTTCTCCGGCTGGGCTTCGGTGAGGCCCAACGAGTTCACCTGGACTCCGTACCGGAACCGCCGCTGCTTGGCGTCGGTCACGCCGTAGCGCTCCGCTGTTAGTTCGTCCCACAACTGGACGAACGCCCGCATCTTGCACATTTCCTCGACAAAACGCACACCGGCATTGACGAAGAACGAGATCCGCTGCACGACGTCGCCGAACCGTTCCGGCGGGACCTGCCCGGAATCGCGCACCGCGTCGAGCACGGCGATCGCGGTGGACATCGCGTAGGCGATCTCCTGAACGGGAGTGGCTCCGGCCTCCTGCAGGTGGTAGCTGCAGATGTTGATCGGATTCCACTTTGGACTGCTTGTCACCGTGTAAGCAACCATGTCGGTAATCAGCCGCAGTGACGGTGCTGGGGGGAAGACATAGGTCCCGCGCGACAGGTACTCCTTGATGATGTCGTTCTGGGTCGTGCCCTGGAGTTGAGCGGCCTCGACGCCTTGCTCCTCGGCCACGCTCTGGTAGAGCGCCAGCAACCACATCGCCGTGGCATTGATGGTCATCGACGTGTTCATCTCGTCGAGCGGGATACCGTCGAACAGTTGCCGCATATCGCCGATGTGGGACACGGGCACGCCAACCTTGCCAACCTCGCCACGCGCGAGTTCGCTATCCGGGTCGTACCCGGTCTGGGTGGGCAGGTCGAAGGCCACCGATAGGCCGGTCTGGCCCTTGGAGAGGTTGTTGCGGAACAACTTGTTGGACTCCACCGCTGACGAGTGACCCGCATAGGTCCTCATGAGCCAGGGACGGTCCTTCTTGGGGCGCGAAACTGCTGAGGAATCGTTGTCCGACATGCCTTTTAGAGTACGCCGTGGCGCCGAACCCGCCTGTGAGCGGTCGCGGCCGAGCGATCAAGAGCTGTAGTCGTAGAACCCTTGACCGGTCTTGCGACCCAGATCACCGGCGATAACCATCCGCCGTAGCAACTCCGGCGGCGCCCAGGCTTCGTCCTGGGTCTCGTTGTAGACGTTGTTGGAGGCATTCATGATGATGTCCAGTCCGGTCATGTCGGCCGTCTGCAGTGGGCCCATGGCGTGACCAAAGCCGAGCCGGCACGCAACGTCGAGGTCTTCGGCAGAAATGACCCCGGACTCGACCAGCCGCATGGCCTCCATCGCAAGCACGGTGATCAGCCGGGTAGTCACGAAGCCAGCGATGTCTCGGTTGACGACCACGACCGTCTTGCCCACGCCTTCGGCAAACAGGCGTGCGCGCTCAAGGGTCTCGTCGGAGGTCTTGTAACCACGAACCAACTCACACAAACGCATCATGGGCACGGGTGAGAAGAAGTGCGTGCCGACAACGGACTCCGGTCGATTGGTCACCGCCGCGATGGCGGTAACGGGAATGGCCGAGGTGTTGGTCGCCAAGACGGCGTCGGGCTTGCAGATCCTGTCCAGCTCGGTGAACAGTTCTTTCTTGATGTCCAACTTCTCGAAGACTGCCTCGACAACGATGTCTGCCTCGGCGGCAGCATCGAGGTCGGTCGTAGTCGTGATACGAGCTAGCGCGGCATCTACGTCACCGGCGGACAACTGGCCCTTGTCGGCGAATCGCGCCAGCGACTTTTCGATACCAGCGAGTCCGCGGGCCAGCGCCTCGTCGGTGACATCACGCATGGTGACGTCGTAGCCAGCCACTGCTGAAACCTGGGCAATTCCGGAGCCCATGAGGCCCGCGCCGATGACGGCGATGCGTTCAGACATAGCCCCAGCTTACTGAGCATCAACCCGTCGAATGTTGCCGCCCAAGGCCGTGAGGTTCTCGACGAAGTTCGCGTAGCCCCGCTCGATATGGTGAATGTCGTAGACGGTGGTGGTCCCCTCAGCGACCAGCCCAGCCAGGACCAAACCCGCACCGGCGCGAACGTCTGTCGCCTCGACTGGCGCCCCCGACAAGCGCTCCCGACCGCGAACCAACGCGTGGTGGCCGTCGGTGCGCACGTCGGCACCGAGCCTGCGCAATTCCTGCACAAACCGGAACCGTGCCTCGAACAGGTTCTCGGTCACCATTGCGGCACCGTCGGCGACTGCGTTCAGGGCGATGAACTGCGGTTGCAGGTCGGTCGGGAATCCCGGGTAGGGCAGCGTCACCACATCCACCGACTTGGGCCTGTCCGCCATCGACACGGTGAAGCCGTCGGAGGTCAACTCCACGTGCGCGCCAGCTGTCACCAGCTTGTCCAACGCAATCTCCAGGTCACCGGCGCGGGCGTTGCGAATCTGTACCTCGCCGCCGGTGATCGCCGCCGCGACTGCCCAGGTGCCAGCAACAATGCGATCGGGAACCGTCGCGTGCGCGGTGGGGTGAAGCTCGTCAACGCCCGTGACCTCAAGGGTCGCCGAGCCGATCCCATCGATGACCGCACCCATTGAGACAAGCATCCGGCAGAGGTCTTGGATCTCCGGTTCGCGAGGCGCGTTGTCGATCAGAGTGGACCCCTTGGCGAGCACCGCTGCGGTCAGTAGATTCTCGGTTGCCCCCACGCTCGGGAAGTCGAGCCAGATCGACGCACCCTGCATCCGGTCGTCGGTCGCGGCGATGAGGTATCCGTGCTCACTGCGAATGTCGACACCGAGCCGATTGAGGCCGTTGATATGGAGGTCGAGTCCACGACTGCCGATCGCGTCACCGCCCGGCACCGCCACTTCGGCACGCCCACACCTGGCGATGAGGGGGCCGAGCACGCAAATGGATGCCCGCATCCGGCGGACCAGGTCGTAGTCGGCTTGATGATGCAGATGTTCTGGAACGGTGATGGTCAGCGAGGCTGCCTGCTGGTCGTGGGTGACCTCGCAACCGAGCCGACGCAGTAGTTCGGCCATCACCGACACGTCAAGAATGTTCGGGACCTCAGTGATGGTGCTAGTACCCGTCGCGAGCAAGGTCGCCGCCATCAACTTGAGAACGCTGTTCTTTGCGCCGTCTACTCGGACCTGGCCGCTCAGGCGTGCTCCACCGGTGACCTCGAATGCCTCCACAACGGGCGAGGATACGCTGATCCAATGGTCAACCTCACGCGTATCTACACACGCACTGGCGACGACGGCAGTACCGCGCTCGGGGATTTCTCCCGTACAACAAAGAACGACCCCCGATTGGTCGCCTACGCCGACGTCGATGAAGCCAATTCCGCGTTGGGCGTGGCGGTGGTCTCCGGCGGCCTTGACGAGGACGTTGTGCGGCTATTGACCCGAATTCAGCATGACCTTTTCGATGTTGGGGCCGATCTCTGCACGCCGGTGGTGCCCGATCCGCAACACCCGCCGTTGCGCGTGCTGGCGGAGTACATTGACCGCCTCGAACAGGCCTGCGACCGGTACAACGAAGACCTTGAGTCGTTGCGCAGCTTCGTCATCCCAGGCGGGACCGTTGGATCCGCGCTCCTACACGTCGCGCGCACCGTCACCCGGCGAGCAGAGCGGGCAGCCTGGGCGGCGATCGACGCTTACCCTGACTCAACCAATGTCCTGACGGCCAAGTACTTGAACCGGCTTTCGGACCTGCTGTTCATTCTGGGCCGCTACGCCAACCGGGACGTTGGCGACGTGCTGTGGGTGCCGGGCGCCAACCGCGACCAGTAACCCGCGTCAGCAGCGCGCCCGATCAGCAGCAAAGAGCAGCGCCGGAACGTACCGCGCGTGGACAGAGCACCCGCAGGTGCTCAACCGATCTTGCCGACGACCTTCAACCTTGTTTCTGCGCGCGACACGGCCGCGATCTTGTCGGGGCTCTCTTCGCTGGCCTCGGCTCGAGCAAGCAGCGCCTCAGCGCGGTCGACGTCGATTTCCGAAGCCAACTCGGCGGTTTCGGCCAAGATAACGACCTGACCGGAGTCCACCACCGCGAACCCGGTATGGACGGCAGCCTTCAGATCCTGGCCGTCCTCCGGACGAATGAGCACCTCGCCGTCCCGCAACATGCACATCAACGGCGAGTGTCCCGGCATGATGCCGATCGTTCCCTCGTAGGTCTCGAACGACACGAGCTTGGCCTCGCCCTGCCAGACCTCGCGGTCAGTAGCGACTATGTGGACCTCGAGTGGATCACTCATGACTCTCGGCCAGCTTCTTGGCGTTGCGCTCAAGGTCCTCGACGCCGCCGCACATGAAGAACGCCTGCTCAGGCAGGTGGTCGTACTCGCCGTCACACAAGGCCTTGAATGCGGCCACCGTCTCGGTGACGGGAACGAACGATCCGGGCTGCCCGGTGAATGCCTCGGCAACGAACATGTTCTGCGACAGGAAGCGCTCGATGCGCCGTGCGCGACCGACGATCACGCGGTCTTCCTCGGATAGCTCATCGATACCGAGAATGGCGATGATGTTCTCGAGGTCCTTGTAGCGCTGCAGGATCTGCTTGACGCGAGTCGCGACCTGGTAATGCTCCTCGCCGATGTACTGCGGATCCAGGATTCGCGAGGTGGAGTCGAGCGGATCAACGGCCGGGTAGATGCCTTTCTCCGTAATCGGGCGGCTCAGCGTCGTCGTGGCGTCGAGGTGCGCGAACGTGGTTGCCGGGGCGGGGTCGGTCAAGTCATCCGCAGGGACGTAGATCGCCTGCAACGAGGTGATGGAGCTGCCGTGGGTGGAGGTAATCCGTTCCTGCAGCTGACCCATCTCGTCGGCCAGGGTCGGCTGGTAACCGACTGCCGATGGCATCCGCCCGAGCAGGGTAGAAACCTCTGAACCGGCCTGGGTGAACCGGAACACGTTGTCGATGAACAACAGCACGTCCTGCTTCTGGACGTCGCGGAAGTACTCAGCCATGGTCAGCGCCGACAAAGCGACGCGAAGGCGCGTGCCCGGTGGCTCATCCATCTGTCCGAACACCAGCGCGGTCTTGCTGATGACGCCTGACTCGGTCATTTCCAGGAAGAGGTCGTTGCCCTCACGGGTGCGCTCCCCCACACCAGCGAACACCGAAACGCCACCGAAGTTCTCCGAGACCCGGTAGATCATTTCCTGGATCAAGACGGTCTTACCGACACCTGCACCGCCGAACAGGCCGATCTTTCCGCCCTTCACGTACGGGGTCAACAGGTCAATGACCTTGATGCCGGTCTCGAAGACCTCGGTCTTGGACTCGAGTTGATCGAAGGCAGGAGGCTGGCGATGAATGGGCCAACGGGTCTCGATATCAAGGGAGTCGGCGGGAACATCGAGCGGGATGCCCAGGGTGTTCCACACGTGACCCTTGGTCACGTCTCCAACCGGCACCATGATGGGCGAACCGGTGTCCTCCACCGTGCCACCACGGGTAAGTCCGTCGGTCGGTTGCATCGAGATGGCGCGAACCATGTTGTCGCCAATGTGCAGCGCGACCTCCAGGGTTAGCAGGCGCGTGACGTCCTCAACCTCGGGATCGTCGCTGGTGAAGGTGACGGTGGTGTGCAGCGCGTTGAAGATCTCGGGCATCGCTTCAGCCGGGAATTCGACGTCAACAACCGGGCCGGTTACTCGGGCAACGCGGCCGACGCCGACGGTGGTCTCGGTCGTGGCGGTCATCTGGATCTCTCTCCCTCAGTTGGTGGATGCCAGCGCGTCGGCTCCGCCGACGATCTCGCTGATTTCCTGTGTGATCTCGGCCTGGCGGGCCTGGTTGGCTTGACGGGTGTAGCGGCGAATCAGGTCTTCAGCGTTGTCCGTGGCGGACTTCATCGCTCGTTGGCGGGCGGCGTGCTCGCTTGCGGCGGACTGCAGCATTCCCACGTAGAGCAGGTGCTCGATGTAGCGCGGCAGTAACGCGTCGAGGGTCGTGGTGGCGTCGGGTTCGAAGTCGTAGAGCGGCCAAGCGGCCGAGCCACCCTTCTCCTCGCCGCCGCTGATGTGCGATCCACTCACGTCGACGACTTCTTCGACGACCTGCAACGGCAGCACCTGCAACGCCCGGGGAACCTGGGTCACGCGGTTGACGAACTCGGTGTAGACGCCATGGACCTCATCAACGCCGCCCTCGTCGGCTGGCTTGAGGTAGGCCTCGAGCAGCGCACCGGCTGCTTCCTTGGCGTTCGCGTATTTCGGGTTGTCCGAGAAGCCCACCCATGAGTCGGCAATGGGGCGCTCGCGGAACTTGTAGAAGCTGACTCCTTTGCGTCCGACCACGAAGAAGACCGGTTCGATATCCTTGGCCCGCAAGTTCTCGGCCAGTGCTTCGGCCTCCTTGATTGCGTTCGACGAATACGCTCCGGCGAGACCGCGGTCGGCGGTGATAACAAGAATCGCGGCCCGCTTTGGCTTCTCCTCCGCTGTAAGCAGCGTGTGGTTGACCTGCGCGTGCGAGGCAGCCAACGTCAGAGCGTTGTAGAGCGCACGCGCGTAGGGCGCCGTCGATTGCACTGCCGCCTGCGCCTTGACAATGCGAGACGAGGCGATCAACTCCATCGCCCGCGTGATCTTCTTGGTGGACTGTGTGTCCTTGATCCGCTGTTTGAAGATTCGCTGTTGCGCACCCATTCGTTACCTACCTTCGCTCGCCCGGTTGACTAACGCCGGACCTGGCGGGTGATCTTGCTGTGCTCGATCTCCTCGTCGGGCAGAGCCTCAACCGGCTCGTCCTTGATCAGCAGATCTCCCTCGGTGGTGACGAACCCGCGCTTGAACTCGTCCAAAGCACTCTGCAAGCCGTTGACGGAGTCGTCAGATAGGTCCTTGGTCTCCCGGATCGTGTCCATGATCCCGGCCTGCTCGCGACCGACGTAATCGAGGAACTCCAACTCGAAGCGGCGGATGTCCTCGAGCGGAACATCGTCGAGGCCGCCGCTGGTGCCTGACCAAACGGAGACGACCTCGCGCTCCATCGAGAACGGCGCGTACTGCGGCTGCTTGAGCAACTCAACCAACCGCGAACCGCGCTCGATCGCTGCCTTCGATGCCTTGTCCAGGTCCGAACCGAAGGCCGCGAACGCCTCCAATTCGCGGAACTGCGCCAGGTTGAGCCGCAGGCTGCCGGCGACCTTCTTCATCGCCTTGGGCTGGGCGGCACCACCGACGCGGGACACCGAGATGCCGACGTTGATCGCGGGGCGGACGCCGGAGTTGAACAGGTCAGACTCCAGGAAGCACTGCCCATCGGTAATGGAGATGACGTTGGTGGGGATATATGCCGAGACGTCGTTGGCCTTGGTCTCGATGATCGGCAAGCCGGTCATCGAGCCTCCGCCGAGGTCGTCGGATAGCCGCGCGCAACGCTCCAGCAACCGGGAGTGCAAGTAGAAGACGTCACCTGGGTACGCCTCGCGGCCCGGTGGACGGCGCAGCAGCAGGGACACGGCGCGGTAGGCCTCGGCTTGCTTGCTCAGGTCATCGAACACGATGAGGACTGACTCGCCTTTGTACATCCAGTGCTGACCGAGGGCCGAGCCGGTGTACGGGGCCAGATATTTGAAACCGGGGTTGTCGGAGGCCGGAGCGGCCACAATGGTGGTGAACTCCAGCGCCCCATGCTCCTCAAGTGCGCCCTTGACCGCGGCGATCGTCGAGCCCTTCTGTCCGATCGCAACGTAGATGCACTTGACCTGCTTGGCCGGATCGCCACTGTCCCAGTTTTCCTTCTGGTTCAGGATCGTGTCGAGAGCCAGCGCGGTCTTGCCGGTCTGGCGGTCGCCGATGATGAGCTGGCGCTGGCCGCGACCGATGGCGGTCATGGAATCGACTGCCTTCAGGCCAGTCAACATCGGCTGGGTCACTGGTTGACGCTCGA
>JAGNDY010000029.1 GCA_018003655.1 Candidatus Nanopelagicales bacterium | reverse complement strand
GTACCCGCTGGACCGTTGTACCCGCTAGACCGTTGTACCCGCTGACTGCTCGGGGGACGCGAGTTCTGACCACCAGCAGCCACACGCCCGATGTCGTGACAGGGGGCGCCGCGTCCACGCGTCGCCCCCTTCGCGCACTCCCAGTACGCCGCCGATGCTGCTCCAGCGTCGTGAGTCGCGAACCCGGGGATTCTCGGCTGCCATAACCGAACGCAGTTGCCGGATGGCCTCGGCCGCGACCAGCCAGGTCAGCACTGCATCGGCCTGTTCAGGTGCCTTCCCAGCGAGAGCCTGGTGCCTGCCGATCGCCAGCCAGTCCGGATCCCAATCCCGCTCGGCCAGTTGCTCGCAGCGCAAGCAAGGCGTTCGGCCCGGCAGCACCAATGGACCTACGCGAGCGCCGACCTCGCCCGTGCCGACGACTTGGTGCCGAACCCCGGCCCTGGTCAGTCGCTCGCTGAACGCCACCTCGATGCCATCCGCAGTTGCCCCGTCCAGCGCCAACACCGCCCACCGCGAGTTCTCAGTCAATGCGTCGGACAGCGGTCCCAATTGGGACCAGTCCGGGGTCATTTCGTCCCCGGTGCGGGTTGGCCGAGGGATGGGTATTGCTGGACCCGGCCGACCAAGAAGCGCCAGCACAGCGTCAGCCGTTGGGCCGCTGCCAAATACCGTGACTGGCGCGGGCGCATCAGATCGGGTAGCCGTCGCTTCGTCACACAGCAGGTCGAGTTCGAAGAGCCGCTGCAGCAGGGCCTCGGCCGTTCTCACATCAATGCCCATCGCCGATGCCTGCGCGAGTTGGTGGGACCACTGACGCGACCCATCGAGTTGGAGGAGCCAGACGCTCATCCGCTCGTCGACACCGTCCAGCGCTGCTCCGGCGCTGGACTCGCTGGTCACGCGCAGCCGCCCGTGAGCGGTGGGCACGAGGCCGACACCAGCTGCCCAGGCCGGTCGGCGTTGGGTTCTGGCGACGGAAGCAACGGAAGCAACGGAAACGGCAGAGCCAGACATGAAATCCCCCCGGATTTTGACAGATTCGCAGCGGAACTCCCCAAAATCCGTTCCGCGCTAAGGGCAACCTTGCCCGATCGGAGCCAAATCGCGTACCGGTCGTCCCCAGATCGGCGGTTTCAGTGGATGATGGGTGAGTGAGTGATGCCAGCGACCGAAAAGACACCGCCGAAAGTAACAAGGCGGAGAAGGACGCTGCGGTCCCGCAACGGGCGCTCAGACGCACCGCGCGCATGGCCTCCCTCCCGGTTGGATACGCCGGGCGTACCGCGCTGGGGCTGGGCAAACGACTAGGCGGTAAGCCCGCCGAGGCGGTCAACGCCCAGATCCAGGCACGCACCGCAGAGCAGATGTTCAAGGTGATGGGCGAACTCAAAGGCGGGGCCATGAAGATCGGCCAGGCCATGAGCGTCTTCGAGGCGGCACTTCCGGAGGAGATGGTGGGCCCGTACCGCGCGACCTTGACCAAGCTCCAGGATTCCGCACCACCGATGCCAGCCGAGACAGTTCACCGAGTCATGCGCGAGGAACTCGGGCCGGACTGGCGCGACCGCTTCGAGGAGTTCTCCGACGTCCCAGCTGCTGCGGCGTCCATCGGTCAAGTTCACAAGGCGGTCTACCGGGACGGCCGCGTGGTGGCGATCAAGTTGCAATACCCGGGCGCGGCAAAAGCTCTCATGTCGGATCTGAACCAGGCCGCCCGGATGGGTCGCATGTTCGGCAGCTGGATCCCCGGGCTGGACATGAAGCCCCTGATCGCCGAGATCAAAGCCCGCGTTGCCGAGGAACTGGACTACCTGCGCGAATCCCAGAACCAACGTCAGTTTGCGGTCGCGTTTGAGGGCGACCCCGACTATGAGGTGCCGCACGTTTTGGCCGCCTCCACCCGAGTGATCATCTCCGAATGGGTGGATGGGACCCCGCTGAGCAAAGTCATCACCGACGGGACGCCGCAGGAGCGCAACCGCGCTGGCACGCTCTATCTGCGCTTCCTGCTTTCCAGCCCCGCGAGGGCGGGCCTGCTCCACGCCGATCCTCATCCCGGCAACTTCCGGATGACTGCCGACGGCAAGCTGGCCGTGCTCGACTACGGCGCGTCAGCCGACCTCCCACACGGTCTGCCGCTAGCTGTCGGTCGCATCCTGCGGATCGCCATTGATGAGGGCGACGGCGACGCGGTGGTTGAGGGCATGCGGGACGAGGGGTTCATCAAACCTCACATTGAGGTCGACGGCGACGAGTTGCTGCGCTACCTCTTGCCATTTGTCGAGCCGATCCGTCACGACGAGTTCCACTACAGCCGGGAATGGATCCGCGGACAGTTCAGCCGCCTCAACGACCCACGCAACGGTGACTTCGGCGTGGGACTCAAGCTCAACCTGCCGCCTTCCTACATGCTGATCCACCGCGTTTGGCTCGGCTCAATCGGCGTGCTGTGCCAGCTAGACGCAACCGTCGCATCGCGCCAAGAAGTCGTCGAGTGGGTGCCGGGCTTCACGCACGAGGGCTAGCTGAAGGACTCCCGTGCTAGGCGACCCCGGACAGCCGCTCGTTGAGCCGCTCCTGCGCCGCCCGTGCCCGCTCATCGGCGTCTTTTCGGGGCCGACCCTTGGGCTTCTTCGCTGCGACGATCTCGCCCTTCTCGAATAGTTCGCCACCCCAAACGCCCCACGGCTCCTTGCGGGCCACAGCGCCTGATAGGCACGAGACCTGCAACGGGCAGGTGCGGCACAACTGCTGCGCACGATCGATGTCGGTCTGACTCTCGGAGAACCACAACTCGGACTCACGTGTACGGCACGGCACCACCCCGGGTGCGGCTTGGGCGGCGGTGCTGGCCAAGGCGAGAACGTTCATGATGCGTTCCCCTCCTTCTGTGATGTCCGAGTGTCTGGCGGTGATTGATCGGCGGATGTGCAGGTAGTTCGTAGCTGGTGCGCGGTTGGATGTCGTTGGGAATGAGAAAGGCCGCGGTCCCCGATGGGTGCCGCGGCCTCGATACTGGCTGGTGGGTCGGACAATTACGTCCGGCTGCCAACGAGGGGCGGTTCCAACGGCTTAGCGCCATAGGTCGGGAAAGTGCGCCAGGTCATTGCCTCGGCTTTGCCCGAGGCATGTGCTGATACGCGGGAGGCAACGGCACGGCCGACTGTGCGATACGTAAACGTCATGTCGTCGACTCCCTTCCTCCCGCCCTTGCGGGCTGCGCGTGTCGGGCATCATGCCCAAGGGGGCACGTTAGTTCATCGGTGCCTGATGCGTCCAACGACTTATTGGGGCGAATTAGTCCCGAGTCAGTCGGTTCGCAGAATTTGGAGGAGTTCCTCGCCGAAGTCGCGCAGTTTCATCGGGCCCAGACCTGGGATCGCTGCCAACGAATCCTCGTCCTGCGGAACCAGTTCAGCCAGCGCCTCCAGTGTCGCGTCAGTCGCCACGACGTAGGCCGGCACCGACTTGCCCCGCTCGGCACTGACCTTCGCCACCGTCTCCGTCCGCCAATCGCGCAACCGTTCCAGTAATTGGTCGTTGATTGAGCCTGGGCACGTCCGGCAACGGCCAACCGATCTTTCCCGTCCGGTCACCAGCGCCTTGCCGCAGATCCGGCAGCGGGCGGGTCGGCGGCTCCTGCGCCCACGCTTCGGACCGGGTACCGCGCCCCCCCGACTGCCTGAAGCGCCGGTCATCCCTACCAGGAATCTGGAGGGTCGGCGGTTTCGGCCGCCGGGAATCCGTGCCAACGCCCACGACATGAACAGGTGAGTACGTGCGCGAGTCACGCCGACGTAGAGCAGTCGGCGCTCCTCATCGACCTGGTCAACGGTGACGGCGTGGCTCATCGGCATGACGCCGTCGACGAGGCCAACCAAGAACACCGCATCCCACTCCATCCCTTTCGCAGCATGCAGCGAGGCCAGCGTGACGCCCTCGACACTCGGCGCATCCTGGGCTGCCTCGCGACGATCGAGTTCATCGATGACCTGCCGCAGGCCCGCGCCCGGCACGGCAGCAACGACCTCGTCGGCGAGCGTCACGAGCGCGGACAGGGACTCCCACGACTCTCGAACCGCGCCCACGTCCGAGGGCGGAGTGCTCGACCAACCAGTCGATGCGAGCACCGCCCGGACTATCGAGCCAACCTCGTCGGAGTCGTTGAGTTCGGCGGTGGCCGATGCGCGCGCGGCACCACGGATCAGGCTCACGGCCCGACGGACCTCGGGTCGCTCGAAGAAGCGGCGACCGCCGCGCACGGTGTAGGGAATGCCGGCGTCGGCGAGCGCGGATTCGAATTGCTCGGTGACCGCGTTGATGCGCACCAGAATTGCGATCTCTCTGGGCGAGGTCCCATCCGCAATGAGTTTGGCGATCTGCTCCACCGCGCCGGCTGCTTCGGACGGCTCGTCGGAGAACTCCCGAACGCTAGGCGTGGGACCGCTGGGGTTCTGTGCCCGCAGCCGCACGTGACCACCGCGTGGTGCCGAACCGGTGATGCGCACATCCGTCGTGCCCGGTGATCCCGCGAGCACGTGTTCGGCGACCTCGACGATCTCCGGCGTGCAGCGGTAGCAGCGGGTCAGCGCGATGGTGGTGGCGCCGGGATGATCAGCAGTGAAGCCCTGCAAATAGGCCGGATTCGCCCCGGCGAAGCTGTAGATCGTCTGGGCAACATCACCAACCACACACAGGTCGTCGCGGTCACCGAGCCAAACTCGCAGAAGTCGCTGCTGCAAGCCGGATACGTCCTGGAACTCGTCGACGGTGAAGTGCGCGAACGACGCCTGGACCTTGCGACGCAGGTCCTCTCGCTCTTCCAACACTCCGGCGGTCAGCAACAGGACGTCCTCAAAATCGATCTTGCGGGCATCGCGCTTGAGCCGTTCGTAATTGCTATAGACCGCGCCAGCCTGCTCGAGAGTCAGACCGCCGGGGCTTCGACGAGACTGGGCGGCGGCGACCTTTTGATAGTGCTCCGGGCCAACCATCACGGCTTTGGCCCATTCGATCTCAGTGGCGAGGTCGCGAACCGTGGAAGGGTCGCTGGCGATTCGTTGGCCCGACGCGGCGGCCGCGATAATCGACGATTTGGAGGCGATGAGGTCGAACATCTGACCACCGATCGCATCAGGCCAGGCCCACCGCAATTGCCTCAGCGCGGCTGAGTGGAAAGTCCGTACTCGCACACCGTTCACCCCGAGGCCGGCCAGGCGTCGCGACATCTCCCCCGCGGCCCGAGTCGTGAAGGTCACCGCCAGGGTTCTGGCTGGGTCGTGGCGACCGGTCTGGGCTGCGTAGGCCATCCGGTGGGTGATCGCTCGGGTTTTGCCGGTACCCGCACCGGCCAGCACCACCACCGGTCCACTGAGCGCCTCAGCGACTTGTCGCTGCTCAGGGTCGAGGTCTTCCAGCAGCGGGTTGGTCACGCAGGCCAGTGTGCCACCGGGCTCAGACAGCCCCGCTTTGGTCCGGTGCTGCTGGGGAAACCGCTACGCCACAGACCCTGATAACGCCGCTGGACGCCCGTCCCCGGACAACGCTTTCGAACACGGTTGGACCCGCGAGCTACTAGGGGCGCGACCATTCGCCGGGTAACTCGGAGCCATACCAAGCCTCAATCAGCCGTCGGGCGATTGAGACGTTGGAGGGGATCTGCACGTCGCCGCTGCTACAGAGCTCGAACAGTCGTTCGCGACTGAACCACTGGGCCTCGCCAATCTCGTCGCCGTCGGGCGTGGGATCGGCGCCCGAGGTGGCGGTGGCGTGGAATCCCAGCATCAGCGATGACGGGAACGGCCAAGCCTGGCTGCCTATGCCAACGATGGAGGAGGGGTCCACGATAACGCTGGCCTCTTCACCAACCTCGCGCACAACAGCCATCTCGGCGGACTCACCCGGCTCGACGAACCCCGCCAAGGTCGAGAACCACTGCGGCGCCCAGATCGCTCGCCGGCCGAGCAGCGCGCGGTCATCCGGGTCGCGAACCAGCACGATCACGGCGGGATCGGTGCGAGGGAAATGTTCGGAGCCGTCGTGTGGGCACTTGCGAACCCAGCCTGCCCGCTGGACCTCGGTGCCCTCGCCGCACATCGAGCAACGCTGGTGGCGTCGATGCCAGTTGGCCAGGCCTTGGATGGTGAGAAATACCTCCCGATCGATGGGATCGAGCAGGGCACCAACCTCGCGCAAGGTGGCTGCCCCCTGAATGCGCTCGGGCGGCTGGACGTCCAGACCGAACACCGCCGATCCATCCGGGCGATACCCCAAGAAGTACGCCTGCTCCAATGCGGTGTCGGGGACCTCGGTAGGTGACTGGTACCTGATGTGTCCAGGCTCGAAACCCTGCTCGCCAGTCGGAGCCGGGGCGATCACCGCCATGTGCTCACCGGACAGCCGCGCAACCACCGACGATGGATCCGCCCAGAGCCTGGCAAGTTCAGCTTGATCGGTGCGACGCTCTTCGGCTCGGTCAAGGACCACGGGTGCGACCCTAGACCACGTCCGGAGCAGCGGGACGGCCCGAGCACGAGCCAGCTGCCGAGGTCGCGACACCCGCGCGGGGGTGGCCGAGGCCGCACCCTGCTCGTGCGAGGATCGGTCGCGATATGAATACCTTCATCCGCCAGCTCACCGGGGTGCGGTTCGTAGCCGCGTTCTGGGTGCTGATGTACCACTACCAGCCCGCCCTGGCGACTCTTGGCGTGCTCGTTCCGGTAGTTCACGAGTTCATTCGGGTGGGATCGCTGGGCGTCGATCTGTTCTTCACCCTGTCCGGGTTCATCCTGTCCTACACCTACCTGCACAAACTGGGACCTGCGTTCAAGGCCCGCGCCGCTGGCCACTTCCTGTGGCTGCGGCTTGCGCGGATCTATCCCGTCCACTTCGTGATGCTCAATATTGCCGGGCTGGCCGTCGTCGCCCAAGGAATCGTCGGGTCAGAGGACGCTGCCGCGCGTAGTTGGTTGAACCCCTGGTCCTACATCAAGCAGCTACTGCTCATCCAGGAGTGGGGACCCAACCCCTCGCGCGGCTGGAACTTCGTCGCGTGGTCACTGTCGATGGAGTGGCTGGCGTATCTGCTCATGCCGTTCGTTGGACTGGTGCTCTGGCGGCTGCGCGATCGGGCACCGACCTGGTTGCTCGCGGTGTTCGCGTTCCTTTGCCTATCGCCGCTGATTTGGATCGGCATCACTCGAGACAACGACCCGTTCCTCACCATGAATTGGGCATCCTCGATCCGTGTGCTCAGCGAGTTCATTGCCGGTGGCTTCGTCTACCTGGTGGTTCGCAGACTCAACGGTGAGCATGGCCCCTCCGAGATGGTGCGAACGGCGGCGTTCTGGCTCGCCTGCCTGATCCCAATCGGCATCGTGGGACTGTCATTCGCGCTCGGGTCAATCGGCTCGCTGCAGTGGCCTGGCCTGGAGAACGAGGCACCTCGGGCCTACATCGTCATCGTGCCGTTCCTGGTCGCGTGGATTGGTGCCCTGGCCCTGACCGATCGAGGTCCCTCGGCATTTCTGTCCCACCGGCGGCTGGTACTCGGCGGGTTCATCTCCTACTCGCTCTACATGGTCCACATCGTCTGGTGGGGTCTGTGGCGCGCGGGGATGCGAGCCATCGGAATCGACGGTGGCCCGCTGTACCTGATCGGCGTCGTCGGTCTATTCGTGATGGCTATCGTGTTCGCCTACCTCATGTGGCGCCTGGTCGAGGAGCCCGCCCGCGAATGGCTGCGCAGCAAGATTGGTGCGCCAACCAAACCCATCGAAGAGGCGACCGAGGAAGCCGAGGAGGCCGGGCAGACGTCCCCGGGTTCGCCGGGTTCGGCGTCGGCGGGTTAACCGACTGTGCGGCTGGCGACTTTCAACATCCTGCATGGGCAATCGGTCACTGGACCCATGTCCTCGCCAGATGCGCACCTGCAGTCCACGACGTTGGGTCCGGAGACGGCTACGGAACTTGAGGCCGCGATCCGCACGCTCGACGCCGACGTGGTCGCGATCCAGGAAGCGGACGTCAACCAGCCTCGTAGCGGACACACCAACCAGCCCGAAGCGGTAGCGCGGGCAATGGCTGCGGTCGATTCATGCTTTGTTCCCACCGTGATCGGGACTCCGGGCGGTGCCGAGGGGTTCCGATCATCGACCGCTGAAGAGCGAGACGCCGCCGCGGACGGCAACGGGCATGGCCGTCGTTACGGCGTCGCGCTGGCGTCTCGCTATCCGGTGGTCGCGTGGCGTCGGGAAGTCTTCGAACCCGCGCCACTGTCGCTGCCATTGTTGGTCCAACTCGACGGCCGACCGAAGATGCTCAAGGTTCCAGATGAGCAGCGTGCCGCAATTGCGGCCACGATCGAAGCTCCGTGGGGGCTGTTCACGGTGGCCACGGCGCACTTGTCGTTCGTCCCGGGCTACAACGTTAAGCAGTTGCGTCAGATCCGGCGTTGGCTTACTGGCCTGCCCAGGCCGTTGGTGTTGATGGGTGACTTCAACCTGCCCTCACCCATCCCCGCCCGGATCACCCGATGGGATTCGGTCCTGCGCGCGCCGAGCTTCCCCGCCTATCGTCCACGCGTGCAGTTCGACCACATCTTGGTCGATGGAATCTCGCCGGACGCCCTTGAGCGGATGCGCGCGGGTGCGCAGGCCGTCGCGCTGCCGATCAGCGACCACTGTGCGATCACCGCCCGGTTGGAGCTCTAACGCTCGACGCTGGCCTGCTCCCCCCGAACGAGGGCCGCCAACTCTTCGGCAGTCTGCAAGTCATCGTGCCAGGTGACCTCGCTACGGCTCACGTAGAAGAACGCCGCCCGAATCTTGTCGGGATCGATCCCGTGGGTAGTGGCCAGCGCGATTCGGTAGACGGCCAACTGCAGGGGGTCAGAAGTCGTTCGCTCATTGGTCTTCCAGTCCACCACCTCCCAATCCTCGCCGTTGCGGTAGACGGCATCGATTCGGCCCTTGATGACCCGGCCGCCGAGCACGACCGTGAAAGGCACCTCGATACCCCACGGTTCTCGATCGGCAAACTCGCTTCGCCGGAACGCCTCCTGCAGTGCCGCCATGTCCTCGTCGGGCAAGACCTCGCCCTCTGCCGCGCCTGGTATCTCTTCAAACAGCGGCCGTTGGCCGAAACGATGTTCGACCCACTCGTGGAACCTGGTCCCCCGCCGGGCCCTTGCGTTGGGAGCCTGCGGCATCGGTCGGACAAGGTTGCGGGTGAAGCTCTCCCGGTCCTTGGTGATCGCCATCAATGCACTTGCGGACAACGTGTCGGGCAGCTGCACATGCCGCTGCTGCCCTGGTCGATTGCGCTCGTCCAACAGGACTTGGAGGTCGGCATCCCACTGATCGACGATGGTCTGATCACTCGGCGACAGCGTCGGGTCATCTGCGGGGGTGACCGTTTCGCGCACGTTCAGTGCGTCGCGCACTCGTTGCGCCGCGGCGGATCGGCGGGACGACAAAGCCGAGTCGCCCAGCGCGGGCCATTGGAACTGCTCGGTAGCTTCCAGCCGCGGATTCTTTGAGTCCGGCTCGGGCTCGGGGTGCCACGGGTCCTCCTCACGCGGCTGCAGGTAGGAATCGCGAATGGCGTAGAGGAATTCCGATGGGCCCCTTGTTTTGATCTGAGTCGGTCCCCACCAGTGACCCGACGCGAGCAACAACCGACGTGGACGGGTCGCGGCAACGTACGCAAGCCGCGTCTCCTCGTCCAGGACGTGGGTCTTCATAGCGGCCTTGTACGCGTCGTGGGCTTTGGTCCCGAAGCCCACCATCGCCGGCAAGGCCGCGCGATCCCCCCTGACCTCGGACGGGATCTGTGCCTGCGAACCGATGAACGTGCTACGGCTCTCCGTGGACGGGAAACTGCCCTTGACGACGTCAGCGACCACGACGACGTCCCACTCCAAACCCTTGGCTTTGTGGATGGTCATCACCTGTACGGCCCCGCTGGCTGGCACCAGCTCTAGGTCGGGCTGACCGCCAAACTGCTCGACCGACTCCACCCAGGCAAGGAAGCTGCCCAGGCTGGTGTCGCCGTCGAGGTCCTCGAAAGTGGCGACCAGACCTCGCACACCGGCCAGCGCTGCCATGCCGCGACTGTGGCTCGGGCCAGTCCCATTCGATCGCCACGCGGCCAACGCGACTTCGACGTCGAGGCCGGTCCGTTCGATCACTGCCTCGACCAAATCGACGAGCGGGTGTCCGACTGCAGCTCGCAGAGTCCGAAGTTCGGCAGTGAGGTTGGCGAATCGTTGGCGGGCATCCTCGGTGTAGGCGTAGATCGTGTCTGGACCTGGGTCTTCGACGGCCTCAATCAAGCTGACGACATCGACCGGGTCTGAGCCTGCGATGGCGTCGGCGAGGGCCGAGTCCAACCGCGGGCCATCAGGGTCGGTCACAGGTGAGGAGAAGGTCGCGGCGTCGCGAGCAAGGTAGTCCGCTCGTCGGCCCAGGATCGCCAGATCGCGTGCGCCGATCCGCCAGCGGGGTCCGAGCAACAGCCGCAGCGCCGCCGGGTTGGAGGTCGGGTCATGCAGCACTTGGAGGGTGGAGATGACATCGACGACTTCTGGCTGGGCCAGCAATCCCTCCAAAGCAGAAACCTCGGCAGGAACACCGCGAACGTGCAAGGCATTGACGATTGGTTCGAAGTCCTTGCCCGCTCGACACAGGACGGCAATCCGCTCGGGTTCCACTCCGGCGACGACCTGCTCCGCTATCCGCTCGGCTATCCACTGTGACTCCTGCTCGTAGGTGGTAAATAGCGCGGCCCGGATCCCATCGGATGGAGTCAAGCCTGCGTCGTCGATGCGTGGTCGCAACGTCACCACCGAGGGGTTTGCGTCCCGCAACGGTTCGGCCAGCCGATTCGCCACGTCGAGGATCGCCGGACCTGAGCGCTGGCTGATGCTCAGTTCGCACGTCCGCGCCGGATTGCCTCGCGTATCACCGAACAAGTCGGGGAACTCGTCCATCGCCTGCACACTGGCGCCACGCCAACCGTAGATTCCCTGTAGTGGATCACCGACCGCCGTCACCGAGTGTCCGCCGCCGAACAGGCCGGACAGCATCCGGGCCTGCACGATCGAGGTGTCCTGGTACTCGTCCAACATCACCAACTGCCAACGCTCACGACACGTCGCCGACACGTCGGGGTGGTCGAGCGCGAGTTGCGAACCAAACCGCAACAAGTCAGCGAAGTCGACCACATCGGCCGCCAACTTCGCGGCGCGTAGCTCCTCCACGACGGCAACGAGTTGGACTCGCCGCTCGGCGATGTCGCGCGCATTGCGGTCGGCGGCGACGGTCTTTTCCAGGCCGTTGACCTGTTCGATGAATCTCTGGTCGCTGTCGCGGACTTGTTGTGCGGTGACCACGTGCTCGGACATCTGCTGGTCCAAGGCAATGACATCGCCGACCAAGCCACCGGGTCCTTTGCCGAAACCCGAGAGCGGTAGGCGAGTGTCGCGTAGGACTCGGTAGGCGAGGTGGTGGTTCTCGTTGTCGGCCAGCATCCGTGCGCCCGGCTCAACCCCGAGCCGCAGCCCATGCTCGGTCACGAGTTGATGAGCGAACGAGTGGTACGTGGAAACCAGAGCTTCGCCAGGGAAATCATCAAGCCTGTCCAGCAACTTGCTGATCCGGCTGCTGAGTTCAGCGGCTGCCTTGGTGGTGAACGTCAGCCCGAGGGCCTGCTCCGGATCGATGAAGCCATTGCCAACAGCCCAGACCACGCGGGCCGCCATCACCGAGGTCTTACCCGACCCTGCTCCCGCGACGACTCGCAGCGGTTTGGTCAGGTCGGCAGTCACTGCGGCAAGTTGCTCATCGGAGAGGCGGTATCCGACGACGTCGCACAGGCGGTCGATGGACAGACTCATGTGGTCACCTGCTCACCGAGCGATTGGGCCGGACACACCAAGAGGAACTGGCAGTTACGACACATTCCGCTCACCGGATCAGGGGTGAACCGTTCCGAGCGAACGATCTCGACCGCCTCAGCAAGACGTTCCTTGACGGCCTCGACATCAATAGGGGGCTGCACCTGCACTTTGGGTAGGCCGGTCCTGGCCACCGGACTGCGCAGCTGCACGAGTTCGGCGCCGGCAACCCCGTTGTTGTCGGTTCGATCGTCGAACGCGTGCTCCTCACCGGCCAGTTGATACAGCGACAACTGCAGATGCTCGGCGACTTCCGGCCCAGTCGGTGGCTTGCGCCCGGTCTTCAGGTCGACGATATGCAGCATCCCGTCAGAATCGCGCTCAAGGCGATCGATCGAGCCGTTGACAGCAACCGCGTCGTCGGCGATTTCCAGGTTGGCTGCGAACTTCAACTCCGTCGCGACAACCTTGCGATCAGGCTGCGCCTCGTGCCAGCGTAGGAACAGATCGAGCGCCTGCCGGATCGCGACGAGTTCCTCCTGCGCCTGCCAATCAGCCTCGAACCCGAGGCCAGCCCACACTTGTTCCGCGCGCCCAACCAGCACGTCGGTGTCCGCCGCGAGCTCACCGCGAGCGACGGCGTCCGCGAGCGCGTGGACTACCGAACCAAACGCTGGCGCGGAGCCGCGCGTGACAGCCCCCTTGACCTCTCGGTCAAGGAACCACGACAGCGAACAGGAATCGATACCCGTCCACGCCGATCCGGAGAACCGCAGCGGCTCAGCTGGATCCCGGACAGGGTGGTCGTTGTCAGTCCACTCAGGGATACCCCACCAATTTGTGGGATCGGCAGCGACAACGCCCTGCCCAGCCAACATCGCGAGTCGATCGGCAGCGACTGTCTTGCGAGCCTCACTGGCCTGCGGATCTTCAACCTGCGAACGAAGCTCAGCAACCAGTGCCGGCATCGACAACGGATCGGCCAGGTACCCACCCTCGTGGCGGTTATCGACATCGGGCGAAGCTGCGACCGCCTCCAGGAACCGCGATGGTTGCGCGCCGGAATCGTCGAAGGACCGCACCGCTGTCACGGTCAGCACTTCTTGGGCACGCGTGCACGCGACGAAGAACAGTCGACGCTCCTCGTCGAGCATGTCCGCAACCGTCTTCGGCGCGACGAGCCCGGTGACGTCCAACCGGTCGGTTTGCAGCAACGATCCCCGGATACGTAAATCGGGCCACTGTCCTTCCTGGACGCCAACGACGTAGACCCGGCGCCACTGCAGGCCCTTGGCCCGGTGTGCCGTCATCAGTGCCACCGCATCCCGGGTCTGGACTGCGCCGGCAGCCATCGGGGTGGCCAGTGACTGCCGATCGAGTTCGGCCAGGAAGTTTCCGACGCCGCGTCTGCCGTCGAAGGCGGCATCGGCCCGGGACGCCAGCCCGAACAAAGCCACGGTCGCATCCAGATCCCGATCCGCCACCCGACCGCCAGCGCCTTCGCCCAACGCTGCCTGCCGCAACCGTTGCGGCCACGAGGTTGCTGACCAAACCGTCCACAGCACTTGCTCGACCGCCTGATTGGCGGCGATGGCCTCTTGCGCGGCGTTGATGATGCGCGCCAAGTGGCGGACCGGCTCGGCGCTGCGGGCATCCACCTCGATGAGCAGCGCGGGATCGGCTATCGCGTCCCGAATCAGGTCAGCTGAACTGCGGGTACTCGGCAGCGTCTCGCTCGCGTCCAGCCCTCGCAACGCACGACCGAGTCGACGCAGGCCTGATGGATCCATGCCAACGAGCGGTGACATGAGCAATCGACGAGCCCGATCGGCGGTCAGGACCTCCGGCGTAGCGGCAACGCGCAATACGTCGAGCAGCGGCGCGATGCCCGGCTGGGCGCGCAGCGGGATGTCGTCGCCGGGAACCGCCACTGGCACACCGGCGGTGAGTAGTGCCTGCTGCAGCGGCGCTAGGTCGCGGGCCGATGAGCGCACCAGAATCGCGATGTCTGACCAGCTCTGGACATCGCCCCGAAGTCGAGTGCGACGAACATCGTCGGCCACGCTGGCTGCCTGCGCTGCGATCGAGTCGAAGGTCAGGACCCGAACGTCGCCTCGCGTCGGAGCAGTACAGGACGGCAATCGATGCGCCTTCTGAATTTGCGCTGGCAACGTGCCCAGACTCACCCGGCGGATCACCCGACCAGCAGCGTCCCTGATGACCTCGCCGAAGCGGCGGGTCTTCGACAAGACCTCAATGGGAGTCGGGTCGCCATCGACGGTGGGGAAGTCGTCGCGGAAGCGCAAGATCCCGCCGACGTCGGCCCCGCGGAATCCGTAGATCGCCTGATCCGGATCACCCACTGCCACCAAAGACGTCATCGGCGTCGTGATGTTCTGCAGGAGGCGAACCTGGGCAGCATCGGTGTCCTGGTACTCATCGACAAACACTGCTTGATAGCGATTGCGCAACTGCTGTCCGATATCGGGCACGCCAGCCAACGCAACCGCACGGTGGATTAACTCTGCGTAGTCCATGACCCCCTCTGCATCGAGCACGTCGAGGTACTCGTCGAGGAACCCGGCAATCGAACTCCATACCGGTACACCTGCCTGGTCGCCCAGAGCAGCAAGCTCCGGTGCGGTGATGTCCAACGCCTGTGCCTTCGCGATCAGCTCGCGTACCAGTGCCGCGAGACCCCGCGTGCCGATTGCGGGCTCTAAGTCCGCCGGCCAGGAAACGCGGCCATCCTTGATGGAGTTGGTCAGAAGTTCACGAACGCGGTGCTCCTGCTCCGGTCCCGATAGCAACCTGGGCGGCGCCTGAAATGCCGCTGGATCGGAGAACTCCCGAACGAGCGAGTAGCTATACGAGTGGAACGTCGACACCAACGGCAGCGCCCCACCTTGCAGGCGTCGGGCGATGCGGTCACGAATCTCGTCGGCTGCTTTGCGACCGAAAGTCAGGACCAGTAACTGCGCCGCTGGCACGGGATCGCCGTTGGTGCCCGCCAATTTGGCGGCAACGGCCTCGACGATGGTCGTCGTCTTGCCGGTCCCTGGGCCGGCCAGAACCAGCAACGGACCCTGGTCATGCGCCGCCACCCGCTGCTGATGTACATCAAGGTCAGCGGGTGAGGAGAGGGGTATCGAGGGCACGTCGAGAACAACCACAGGGCAACACAACCACGGGTGTCCGACAATCGGCCCACTGCATCTGCGACGATCCACAACGTGTCCGACACGCATCCGGACGTCGAGTCGACCGAGGGGCAACCGTCCGAATCGGCCGCCGCGGCGACTACCGGCCCGATCACCGCCGAACGGCGGGCGGTCAGTGGCGCCGCGACACTGGTCATTGAAGGCGATGTCATTCCCAGACGGCTTCGCCGCCCCGCCGACCTGATGCGCCTGTTCGGCGTGGTCGCAGCGACGGCATTTGTGTTCGCTGGCGCCTACTTCGCGTCGAGTACCGCCACCGGATTCGACCAGGATGTGTCGCAGGTGTCCCGGCAGATCCCGCAGCTGCTAGTGGTGCTGGCCAACCTCATCGGCGGACTGGGGATCATCGCACTACCCATTGCCACGGGCATCGATCTGCTCGTCCGGCGTCGTGGGCGGCAGTACCTGGAAGCACTGGGCGTCCTGCTCGTGGGAATCGTGATTGTCTCGCTGCTGGCTGTGTGGGTGCAGCATTCCGGCAGCAGCCGCCTGCTGCTCGCCCTCAACGGTCGCCCGACGAGCAGTGACGTGGCACCACTTGCGGCACTCATCGCTGGCACCGTCGCGTTTATCACCGTCGCTCGCTTGGTCGACCGCACCCGGTGGGCGATCGCGTCGGGTGCGATCGTCGTGGCGATGTTCCTGGCGTCCATCGTGGCTGGTGGCATCACGATCGCCGCGTTGACCATCTCCACCCTGCTGGGTTGGGCGTTGGGACTGCTGGCCCGGTACGTGCTGGGAACGCCCACGACCCGACCGGCAGGTACCCAAGTTGCGGCCGCGCTCGATCGTGGCGGGTTCCCGCTGACGGTATTGCGCGCATCGGCAGAGACGGCGGGCGGGCGGCGGTACTCCGCGACTACGCGGTCGGGCGAACGGATGGAAATCCTCGTGCTTGACCGTGATCTGGAAGGCGCGGGCCTGGTCCGGGCGGCGTGGCGATCGCTGCGCTTACGGGAGGAGGGCGGCAGTGCTGGATTTTCGATGCGCAGCCGACTCGAGCACGCTGCCCTGCAGTCCTACGCCAGTCAGGCCGCCGGTGCACCGGTACCGAGGTTGGAGGCGGTCGCCGAGGTCGGTCCCGACGCTGCGCTCTTGGCCTACGCCCGCGTCGAGGGCATGACCTTCGCTGAAATCGGCGGGACTTTGACCAACGATGACCTCGATAGTGCCTGGCGAGCGGTCCGCACCTTGCACGAGGCGGGCATCTCTCACCGAGCATTGACCGCCGAGAACATCTTGCGTGATCCCAGTGGCGGCATCTGGCTGATGGATCCGGAGGAAGGGTCGGTCGCTGCCGGCGATGTGGCCGAGCGGCTCGATCTAGCGGAGTTGCTTTGCACGCTGGCGATGCTGACCGATCCAGATCAGGCAGTTGCCAGCGGTCGCCGCGTGCTGGGCAACGATCGAATCATCAAGGCGCTGCCCGCGCTGCAGCCGGTGGCCCTCACGGCGGTGACGCGGCGAGCGATCAAACGACGTAAGGACATTCTGGTCACCCTGCGCGAGAACCTGGAGGAACTCACCCCGGACGGCAGTCCGGACACGATCCAAATCGAACGACTGCGGCCGCGCACAATCATCACCCTGATCCTCGGAACCGTCGCCGCGTACTACCTCCTGATTCAAGTCGGCTCGATCGACGTCGCGACCCTCTTCAGCGATGCCAAGTGGTGGCTTGCCGCAATCGCATTGGTGCTCTCCGCCGCCACCTACATCGGCGCGGCGATGTCGCTGGAGGGGTTCGTCCCTGAACGACTGAAGTTCTTCCGGACCTTCCAGGCGCAACTGGCTGCCTCGTTCGCGACGCTGGTGTCACCACCAACTCTGGGTGCGGTCGCCGTCAACGTTCGCTACCTGCAGAAGGCCGGTGTCCATCCGGCGCTGGCGCTGGCATCGGTCGGGGTCTCGCAGTTGATGGCGTTTGTCATGCACCTACTGCTGATCCTGGTATTCGGCGTTATCGCTGGCCGATCCAGCAAACTCGACATCCCGACCATTCCGGACTGGGCCGTGGTCATCGGATTCGGCCTGGTGCTGTTGGTCATCGTGCTGTTGCTGCTGCCAGCGAGCCGCCAGTGGGTCATCAAGAAAGTGCTACCGATCTTTCGGCAGGTCGGCCCACGACTGCTAACGCTGGCCCAGCAACCACTGAAACTGCTGACAGGCATCTCCGGCATCGTTTTACTCAACCTCGGCTACTGCTTCTGCCTGATCGCGTGTGTGCGGGCGTTCGGGGGCGGCGGCGAATGGGCGGCCATCTGCATCGCCTACCTGGTTGGCGCAACCGTTGGCCAAGCCGCACCAACACCCGGTGGACTCGGTGCCGTTGAGGCGGCCCTCACCGCGGCACTGGCCGCCGCCGGTGTTGAAGCGGCGGTTGCGGTCTCAGCGGTGCTGCTCTTCCGCATCTTCACGTTCTGGCTGCCGACCCTGCCGGGCTGGTTGTTCTTCAACCGCATGACCAAGAACGGCTACCTCTAGTAGCTCGGCTGACTCGGATCCACTTGGTTCACCCACGCGGCCACCCCGCCACCGACGTGAATCGCGTCGGCAAAGCCAGCCGCCTTGACCAGCGCCAGCACCTCGGCTGACCGCCCACCTACCTTGCAGTAGAGAACGGTTGGCTTGTCCTGTGGCAGCCGACTCAACGCGTCACCCATAAGGAACTCACCCTTGGGGATGAGGTCCGCGCCGGGGATACGGGAAATCTCCCACTCGTTCGGTTCGCGAACATCAACAAGGTAGAACGCGTCATCGCCGCGCTCGCGGGCTGCCAGCATCGCCTTGAGCTGATGAACCGAGATGGTCGACTCCTTGGCAGCGTCAGCGGCCTCGTCGGAGATCGCACCGCAAAACGCGTCGTAGTCGATGAGCTCGGTGATGGCCTCGGCGTTGGGGTCTTTGCGAATCTTCAGCGTGCGGTAGGACATCTCCAGTGCGTCGTACACCATCAGGCGCCCGAGCAGCGGCTCACCGATGCCGGTGATCAACTTGATCGCCTCGGTCACCATGATCGATCCAATGGACGCACACAGCACTCCGAGAACACCGCCTTCAGCGCAGGACGGCACCATGCCCGGCGGCGGCGGCTCGGGGTAGAGGTCGCGGTAGTTGGGACCGTGCTCGGCCCAGAAGACGCTGGCCTGACCTTCGAAACGATAGATCGAGCCCCACACGTAGGGCTTGCCCAAGATGACGCAGGCATCGTTGACCAGGTAGCGGGTCGCGAAGTTGTCCGTGCCGTCCAGGATCAGGTCGTAGTTGGCAAAGATCTCCAGGACGTTGCCCGAATCCAGGCGCTCGTTGTGAACCTGGACGTTGATGTGCGGATTGATCTCCAGCACCGAATCACGCGCCGAATCCGCTTTGCTGCGGCCGATGTCACTCTGGCCGTGGATGACCTGCCGTTGCAGGTTGGACTCGTCCACCTCGTCGAACTCAACGATGCCGATCGTGCCAATGCCAGCGGCCGCCAAATACATGAGCGCCGGGCTGCCCAGTCCCCCAGCACCGACGCATAGGACCCGGGCGTTCTTCATGCGCTTCTGGCCAGTCATGCCGACGTCGGGAATGATGATGTGGCGGCTGTAGCGGCGTACCTCGTCGACAGTCAGTGACTCGGCAGGTTCCACCAGAGGCGGCAGGGACACGGGTACTCCTGTAGTTGGTGCGGTTGTGGACTATTGGTGCGGCTTCGCAGGCATTAACGGTGACATGAGCGCCGATGTTCCCGCCAACCCGGGTCGGCGGGTCAGCAGCGGTGATCGCGCAGATCAACTCGCAGCGATGCTCTCTGCCATTTGATGCCAGGCCGACGCCACGACCTCAGGGTGTTCCATCTGGGTGACGTGACCGGAGTCAGGAACCACGACCACGCGCGAATTCGGGAACGCCTTGGTCGCGCGGTGAGCAGCCTTGGGGTTGACCAACTTGTCGTCGCGCCCGTAGATCAGCAGCACCGGCACCTTGATCGTTTCGGCCAATTTCCACGGTCGCTGCTCCGATCGATCGAAGTAGGTGCTGATCAGGCCCCGAAGGGAAGCGAGCATGGCTTCAGTTGCATGCGGCAGCCGTTCGCGAGCCTTTGCGTCGACGACCGCCTCGGCCATCCGGCGCGGATCAACGCGGTCCATGTTGGCGTAACAAATGTCCAGACTACGCTCAACCCGCCATTCGACATCCTTGGTCTGCAGCCGTTGCCAGAGGCGCTCGCCCACACCGGGAACGGCTGTCAACGGCATGTGGATGTTGGACAGCCGTGGCGCGTACTCCGGCATTGCCGGCGAGACGAGGGTGAGCGAGCGGATCAACTCGGGGTAGCGCGCGGCGAACTGCACAGCCGTTGCGCCGCCTAGCGAGTTGCCGAAGACGTGGACAGGTTGCCCACCGAAGCGAGTGCGAACCAGCATGGCAACAGCGTGCGCATGGGCCGTGAGCCGGTAGTCACCGTCCGGCGGTGGCGGCGAATGACCAAAACCTGGCAGGTCCGGTGCCACCGAATCCAGCTCGGTCGCAAGCAGATCCATCAGGTCGGTCCAGTTCGTCGCTGAACCGCCAAGCCCATGAATGAAGACCGCGGGCGCGGGATTTGGTCCAGTCGGGGCAATCGATCGGACAAAAAGTTCCTGCCCACCTACGTCAATCAACGCCCCCGGGTGCTGCGCGACATAGTCACTGCTGGTCGCGTCGGCTTGCGTCATCGGTATGACCCCTCGCTCGTGTCCGGTGATTCGTGACTTGTTCGTTGCCGCGAGTATCACCTAGATACTGCGTGAAGAATAAGTTACCGGCCGGTAAGGTAGGCCACATGACGGTAAGCGCGGATACTCCACGTGCGACGCGTATGCCTCGTTCGGCCCGGCGGGCGCAGTTGCTGGTGGCGGCCAGGCAGATCTTCGTTAACCAGGGCTATCACGCCGCCGCGATGGATGACATCGCCGTGCGGGCAGGTATTAGCAAGCCGGTGTTGTACCAACACTTCCCGAGCAAACTCGATCTCTACCTCGCACTCCTGGACAGTGGCGCCGAGGAGATCATCGCCCTCATGCGTGATGCGCTGGCCAGCACTCGGGACAACCGCACCCGGGTCACGCGGGCAGTCGAGGCCTACTTTGAGTTTGTCAACGATTCAGCAGAGACTTTCCGCCTGCTTTTTGAGACGGACCTGTTCAACGAAGCCGCTGTCCGCGAACGGGTGCAACACACCGACAACGAGTGCGCCAAGCTGTTGGTCGACGTCATCGCCGAGGACACCGGCATCGGCGAGGACGAGGCACTCATGCTCGCGTTTGGCCTCATCGGCATGGCCCAGACCAGCGCCGTGCGTTGGCTGCGCGACGGTCGCAGGATCCCCCGCGACAAGGCTGCGTGGCTGGTATCGCGAATGGCTTGGCGAGGAATTTCCGGGTTCCCGCGGTCGGCGGAAACAAAGTAACCTCATAAGGTGTTGACGATGACTACAGCGAAACCAGCAAGCACCCGCAAGCCCCGTGCCAATGCGGCCGCGACCAAGCGTGCCGCCAGTGGCTCAACAAAGACCGGGAGACGATCCGTGGAGATCAAGATCGGCGTGCAGTACTCACCTCGCGAGATCGTGGTCGATGTTGAGCAGGATGCCAAGGACGTATCCAAGGCACTCACCGAGGCGATCGAAGCCGGCGGAACGTTCAACCTGACCGATGTCAAAGGCCGTCAGGTCCTGGTGCCAGCAGACAAGATCACCTACGTCGAGATTGGCGAGCCCGCCAAGGCCAGGGTCGGGTTCGGCGCCAGCTAGCCAGATTTGCCGCCAACCCCTCGCCTGGTGACCCGGGTCAGGGTGAGAGACCGAGTGACCGCATGCGCTCGGAATGGGCATCGGTCATGTCAGCGAACATCCTGGTCAGGTCACCGAGGTCGCCGCCGCCGCCAAGCACCAACTCAACCAATGCCTCGCGCTGGACGGCCACCCGCTGCGACTGAGCCAGCACCTCGCCCATGAGGCGACGACCCCACAACGCCAACCGACCGGCGACCACCGGGTCGCTAACGATCGCATCCCGAACGGCCCCGACCACAAACTCGGAGTGCCCGAGGTCTGAACACACCTCATTGACCAGTTCCTGGGTTTGCGGGTCCAGGTACTGGGCGACGTATCGGTAGAAGTCCGCCGCGATCCCGTCGCCGACGTAGGCCTTGATCAGGCCCTCCAGCCAGTCGGCCGGGGCAGTCGAGACGTGGAAGCCGTCGATCGCGTCGACAAAAGGTTCCATTGCCGCTGCCGGGTCAGCGCCGATCTCGATGAGGCGGTCGCGCAACAGTTTGTAGTGACCGAACTCAGCGACTGACATCTCCGCAATCGATGCGCGGTTCCCGAAGTCAGGCGCCATGGACGCATCTGCAGCGAGCCGCTCGAAAGCCTGCAACTCACCGTAGGCAAGAGCACCCAGTAGGTCGACCACTGCCTCTTGGTAGAGGGGGTCGTTCCAGTCCAATTTGATCGATGACTGCCCAGGTTCCATGCTCGCCAGCGTAGTGCGATTCAGTGGGCGCGTAGAGTGGGTGCATCAACATGCGCAGAAGCAACCGCGCAACGCGGCTTGGCCGCGCCTTATCCAGGAGTATCCACTGACCTCATCAACATTCGCAGACCTCGGGGTTCACCCGGCCATCTGCGACGCCCTGTCAGCTGCAGGGATCAACGAACCGTTTCCCATTCAATCGATGTGCATTCCGCTGGCGCTTGAGGGCAATGACCTCATCGGCCAAGCAAAGACCGGAACTGGCAAGACGCTCGGCTTCGGCATTCCGCTGCTCCAGCGCCTCAATGCGCCCGGCGAGCTCGAGAACTCAGCCGAGGCCAAGGGCGCTGCCCCGCAGGCTCTGGTCGTGGTCCCGACTCGGGAGTTGTGTGTGCAGGTCGCCAAGGACCTTGAGCTCGCAGGCTCGCAGCGCGGCATCCGCGTTCTCAGCGTCTACGGCGGGCGATCATACGAACCGCAGGTCGAGGCGCTCGTTCGCGGCATCGAAGTCGTCGTCGGAACGCCGGGCCGACTCTTGGACCTGGCCCGACAAGGGAAGCTTCGCCTCAACGAGGTGAAGGTCCTGGTCCTTGACGAGGCCGACGAGATGCTCGACATGGGATTTCTTCCCGACGTCGAATCAATCGTCTCCCAGGTTCCCGCCAACCGGCAGACGCTGTTGTTCTCCGCGACGATGCCCGGCCAGATCGTTAACCTCGCTCGCCGGTACATGACCAGCCCCACCCACATTCGGGCCAGCGATCCCAACGACGACAACATCACCGTCGATGCCATCGAGCAGCACATCTGGCGTGCGCACGCGATGGACAAGCCGGAGATCATCGCCCGGGTTCTGCAGGCCAAGGATCGCGGACTAGTGATCGTCTTCTGCCGCACCAAACGCACTACCCAGAAACTCGCAGACGACCTGACGGACCGCGGGTTCGCGGTCGGCTCGGTCCACGGTGATCTGGGCCAGGGCGCTCGCGAACAGGCGCTGCGGGCATTCCGCAACGGCAAGATCGACGTGCTCGTCGCGACTGATGTGGCTGCCCGGGGAATCGATGTTGAGGGCGTCACCCACGTGATCAACTACGCCTGCCCCGAAGACGAAAAGATGTACTTGCACCGCATCGGACGAACCGGTCGTGCAGGTGCATCCGGTGTGGCGGTGACACTGGTCGACTGGGACGACGTCCCTCGGTGGTTGTTGATCAACAAGGCCCTGGGTCTCGCATTCACCGACCCGGTGGAGACGTACTCGACTTCCGCTCACATTTTCACCGGCCTGGGCATCCCCACCACAGCGACGGGTCGACTCCCGCGTTCATCTCGGACCCGGGAAGGCCTCGGCGCAGAGCAGGTCGAAGATCTCGGCGAAACCGGAGCATCGGCCGGTCGTCGGTCAAGTACCAACGACGGCGCGCGATCGCGTGACGGCCAAGGCCGGTCCAGCTCACGATCGGGTGGTTCACGATC
>JAGNDY010000028.1 GCA_018003655.1 Candidatus Nanopelagicales bacterium | reverse complement strand
TCAATGCGGCCTTGGCGACCGAGGCGCGCGCGTGCGCAAGTGATAGCTCGTCGGTCGTCGTGCTGAGGTTCAACCGGTCGATGATGGGGCTGGCCACAGTGGTCAACAGCAGCGACAGAATCACGACGCCGAAGGTCAAGGTAATGACGAAGGCTCGGCCGGGGAAGTCAGCCGGTATGGAGAACGCGGCCAGCACAGAGACCGGTCCGCGTACTCCGAGCAGGCTGATGGCGACAAAGTCTTTTGCCGTTGAGCGCCTGTCCTCGAAAGCTTTTGCAACAAGCCGAGGACCGAGCAAGAACCACAGCCACATGAACAGTGCGCGCAGTAAGAAGAGCAACAACGTGATCGAGACGATCAGCGCCAACAGTTGCCACCTCGGCGCCTGGGTGACCCCGCTGGCAGTTTCGAATAGTTCGACGCCGACCAAGCAGAACGCAATTGCCTCAAGCAGGAACGTGATCAAGGACCAGACGGCGGTAGCCTGAATCCGGGATTCGTATTGCGAGCTCGCATAGGTCGTATGGGCGATCCACACCCCGGCGATCACCATCGTGAGCAAGCCGGAACCCTCAATGGACTCGGAGATTCGGTAGAGCACGAACGGCGTGATGATCAGGATCGAGTTGACGATCACCGGAACGCCGGAGAGTCGGATCAACCAGGAAACCCCAAAGCCACCGACCACGCCAACACCGATGCCGCCGACTACGGCCAGGAACAGGATCTCCCCCGCGTCGAACAAGGTCACTGACCCGGCGACGGCAGCCACGACCGCAACTCGCAGAACCGTCAACGCGGTGCCATCGTTTGCCAGGCTCTCGCCTTCGATGACCAGTTGGACTCGCTGCGGCAGCCCAATCTTCTTAGCCACACTGCTCGCGGCGACGGCGTCGGTGGGGGCCAGGATCGCCCCGAGTGCACAGGCGGCCGCAAGCGAGAGACCCACCACCGCTGACACGACCCAACCGACGACAAAGGTCGTGATGATGACCAGGCCGACTGCCAGCAACAGCACGCTGCGCCGGACTCGCCTCAAGTCGACTGCGGAGCTACCCAGTCCTGCCGCGAAAACCAGCGGCGCCAACACCAGGCTCAAGACCAGCTCCGGGTTGATGTCCCCGGCCGTAACAGACGGAAAGATGAACTCCAATGCCAAGCCCGCGCCGATCAACGCAATGGCCGGATTGAACCCTCGCCAGCGACCGATCGCAGCGACTGCGACGGCCACTCCAACGATTAGGAATAGGTGATCCTGCACGTCACTCGAAAGCTTCGGGCGGGGGGCACGAACACATCAGGTTGCGATCGCCATAGGCGCCGTCGATTCTGCTAACCGGTGGCCAGTACTTGCCTCGAGTCAACCCCGCGACCGGGTAGGCACCTAGCTCGCGAGAGTAGGGCCGATCCCATTCCTGCGCCAGAGCGTGCGCGGTGTGGGGGGCTGCCCGCAACGGAGACTCCTGCAGCGTCCACTCCCCCGCGGCCACTCGATCAATCTCCGCGTGAATCGCGATCATCGCTTCGCAGAAGCGGTCGAGTTCGGCCAGGTCTTCACTCTCGGTTGGTTCGACCATCAACGTGCCGGCAATCGGGAACGACATGGTGGGGGCGTGGAAACCGTAATCAATCAGCCGCTTGGCGACGTCGTCAACGGTGACACCAGTCTCCTTGGTGATGTCGCGCAGATCGAGGATGCACTCGTGGGCAACCAATCCCTCGTTGCCGGTATAGAGAATCGGGTAGTGGTTGCGCAAGCGGGCAGCCACGTAGTTCGCCGTCAAAACCGCGTTCTGGGTGGCTGCCTTGAGTCCGTCGGCACCCATCATCCGCAGATAGCCGTACGGGATCGGCAAGATTCCGGCACTTCCGTAGGGGGCGCCGCTGATCGCACCAACCGGGGCATCAACGGGCGAGTCGGGCAGGAAGGGGTGGCTTGGCAGGTATTTCACCAGGTGTTCGCGAACCCCAACCGGTCCGACCCCGGGCCCGCCGCCGCCGTGCGGAATGCAGAAAGTCTTGTGCAGGTTGAGGTGCGACACGTCCGCGCCGAACTCCCCCGGTGCGGACAGACCGACCAGCGCATTGAGGTTTGCCCCATCAACGTAGACCTGACCGCCTGCCTCATGAACTATGGCGGCGACGTGGCCCACGGTGTCCTCGTACACGCCGTAGGTCGACGGATACGTGACCATGATGGCCGCGAGTTGATCGCGGTGTTGGGCAACCTTCGCCTCAAGATCGTCGAGGTCCACTCCCCCGGTGTGATCGCAGGCGACCACGACCACTCGCATGCCCGCCATCGCGGCGCTCGCGGCATTTGTTCCATGGGCACTCGATGGAATGAGGCACACCGTGCGATGACCCTCGCCGCGCTCCCGGTGATATGCCCGGATGGCCAGCAACCCAGCAAACTCACCCTGAGATCCGGCGTTTGGCTGGATCGAGACCGCCGCATAGCCGGTGAGCTCGGCTAGCCAGGCACTCACCCGGTCGATGAGTTCGCGATAACCACGAGCCGACTCCGGCGGCCCGAACGGGTGCATGTTGGCGAAGCCAGCCCAACTGATGGGCTCCATGACGGCCGCAGAGTTCAGTTTCATCGTGCATGAGCCGAGCGGAATCATCGTCCGGTCAAGGGCGAGATCGAAGTCGGCCAGCCGGCGCAACCACCGCATCATCGTCGTCTCACTGCGGTACTGGTGAAACCACGGGTGGGTCATGAAGTCGGAATCGCGCGCAAAGGGCCCTGGCAGCGCGGGCACTGACTCGGTCGCCTCTTTGGCGGTCGACCCATGCGGTTGGTCAGCCGACAAGGGGTCTGACTGCACGGGGTCTGACCCCTTGTCGCGGCGGCCGACGATCTCAGCGACGGCCGCGCACAACGCATCAACGTGCGCGACAGTCGTTGTCTCGTCGACGCTGACAGCGAATCGGTCGGCGTCGACCAACCGAACGTCGATGCCCTTTGACGCGATGGCTTTGACGATCCCGTCGGCCAGACCAGCGGCGTACAAGGTGACCGTGTCAAAGAACTCACCAGCCTGTGGCTCAACTCCCAAGGCGCTTAGTCGAATGCTCATGGAGACCGCTCGCGAGTGCACCCTGCTCGCGATGGCAGTCAGGCCCTCAGGGCCGTGGTACGCGCCGTAAAAAGCACTCATGACCGCGAGCAGCACTTGTGATGTACAGATGTTGCTGGTGGCGCGCTCCCGACGAATGTGCTGCTCGCGGGTCTGCAATGCCAGTCGGTAGGCCGGCTGTCCGTGTGCATCGGTACTGACCCCCACCAAGCGACCTGGCAGGTTGCGGGCCCAATCCTCACGCAGGGCCATGAAACCTGCGTGTGGGCCACCAAAGCCCAACGGCACTCCGAAGCGCTGGGCCGAGCCGACCGAGACGTCTGCTCCCCATTCGCCAGGTGGAGTGAGCAATGTCAGCGCCAACAAATCGGTCGCGGCAGTGACGACGGCGCCCCAGTCGTGGGCCTGCGACGTCAACGACCGGAAGTCGCGAATTCGGCCAGATGAACCTGGATACGACAACAAAAGGCCAAAGGCGTCACCGTCGGGCAACCCACCGTCGAGGTCGGTTACGACGAGTTCGATGCCGAGCGGCTCAGCGCGGGTGCCCAAAACGGCCAGCGTCTGCGGATGAGTGTCAGCATCCACGATGAAGCGATTCGACTTGGATTTGGATACCCGCCGGGACAGGGACATCGCCTCGGCAGCGGCGGTCGGCTCATCGAGCAATGAAGCGTTGGCGATGTCCATCCCGGTCAGATCAGAGACCATCGTTTGGAAGACCAGCAGGGCCTCAAGGCGGCCCTGGGAAATCTCCGGTTGGTATGGCGTGTAAGCCGTGTACCAAGCGGGGTTCTCCAGGACGTTGCGCCGAATCACCGCAGGGGTGTGGGATCGGTAGTAGCCCAGGCCCACCATGGGGGTGCGCGGTTCATTTCGATCCGCGAGTCCAGCGAGTTCGGCGGCAAGTTCCGCTTCTGAGATCGCCGGTGGAAGATCGAGTTCAGCGTTCAGCCGTACCGACGCTGGGATAGCCGCAGCGCACAATTCGTCCACAGTCGAGTAGCCGAGTTCGGTTAGCATCGTCGACTGGGTTTCGGTGGTCGGTCCGATATGTCGACGTTGATAGTCCACGCTCACGGTGCCGCTCTTTTCACAGGTCGTCAGTTTTACGCGATCGCGCGGCCCGGCTGAGCCGATAACTAAGGTTACCCGCTGGTAGGCCGACCCCGATCAACCGTGGGGCTTCAGCCAGTGCGCAGTGCTCGACGGCTGGCGAGTTCGTCGGAGAAGCCTTCCGGAACCACGCCTTGCCCGTCGGTTCGTTCCCCGGGAAGCTCAGCGAGGCTACCTTCGATCTCGCGCCACACTCGACCAACGGCGATGCCAAAGACCCCTTGGCCGCCCCGTACCAAATCAATGACTTCTTCTTCGGAAGTGCACTCGTAGACGCTCGCGCCGTCACTCATGAGCGTGATCTCCGCTAGGTCGTCCACCCCGCGATCTCGCAGGTGGTCGACTGCAGTGCGGATATTCTGTAGCGAAACGCCGGTATCCAAAAGGCGCTTGACGACCTTCAAGACCAGGATGTCGCGGAAGCTATACAGGCGTTGAGATCCAGATCCCTTCGCGGTGCGAATGCTCGGTTGGATGAGGCCCGTGCGAGCCCAGTAGTCGAGTTGACGATAAGTGATTCCGGCGGCGCTGCACGCGATCGGACCGCGGTAGCCGATGTCCATCGAGAGCTCATGTCCGACGGTCTCAAAAAGCACTTCTTGCTGCGGCGGCACCGAGACTCGCGACTCGGTGGCTGACTTGCCGCTTTGAGGCACATTGCCTCCGACGTTGGTACCGGTGGCTTCGGTCACTTGCATCCTCCAGTACCTCGGGTCGCTCTTGGCTTGCTCGAAACGTAGGGACAACCGTCGCCCGAGTCAACCTGCAACGCGAACAACGGGCCCAATGCCGTAAGAAATCCGAACCCTCAACCTTTACTTGAGGTTGATTAAGAACCCCATATCGGTAATTTCAGCCATGGAATTCACCTAATTAGGCATCCGGTGGCTGTTGCCCGCCGCCAAAGTCCTCCGGCGACACGGTGTCCAGGAATTCCCGGAACGCCTCGACTTCGTCCTCTTCTTCCTCCGGCGCGTCGACTCCAGCGGTATCCATCACCTGCTCATCCACGACCGTCTTCGCCCCGGTACGCAGGGCGAGGGCGACAGCATCAGAGGGCCGAGCGCTAACGGTGCTCCCGTCGGCGAAATTCAGGTTCGCGTAGAAGACGCCCTCGTCGAGGTTGGAGATCTCAACGGTGACAAGTTCATGATCGAAAGCGTCGAGCAGGTCTTTGATCAAATCGTGGGTTAGTGGTCGCGGCGCCTCGACGCCCTGCTGCGCAAAGGCGATCGCAGTTGCCTCAACTGCGCCGATCCAGATTGGTAGGAACCGTGCGCCCTGGACCTCTCTGAGTAATAGCACCGGCTGGTTGGCGGGCATTTCAACGCGGACGCCAACTACCTCTACCTCGATCACGGGCCAACTCTACGCCGCAACAGGCTCAGTCGGCCAATGACCGACTCAGCTGAGCGCGGATCGAGATCGACTGCAGCCGCAGCAGTTGGATTGCGACATCTTGGGCATCGGAGCGCAACTGTTCACGATTGGATCCCGTTGCGCTGGCGAGCCGTGCACCAATCAAACCCTCGACGAGGTCTGCCTGATTGGTAGCGGCCGAGACAACCGAACGCATATGTTTCGGCTCCAACCCATAGCCGAGAAGTTGACCGACAACCTGGCAGATCTCGACGGCGTCTGCGTTGAACTGCTCGGTCTCGGCATCACGGGTGATGACGCCCATCTTCTCCAAGTCCACCAGTGCCCGGACGCTGAGTCCGGTCTCTTCGACCAGGTCAGAAAAGGTGATCTGCACCGACTCGTCGGCCTCAAGGTCAGGCACCGGAATGACTGCTGTGGGAACGGATACTGGCACCCGCGGTTGGTTGTCGACTACGGCGACGGGTTCAAAACCCCGGTCAATTTTGTCGAGGTGTTCGCGGATCACCCGCAGCGGGAGAAAGTGGTCGCGCTGCATGCGTAGGGTGTATCGGAGGCGATCAACATCAGCCGGTGAGAACTTCCGGTAACCCGAGGGTGTCCGCGCCGGAACGACGAGGCCCTCCGCCTCCAAGAAACGTATCTTGGAAATGCTGAGGTCCATGTCGGGAAATTCGGTAGTGAGCAAATCGAGGACCGCTCCGATAGTGAGCAAAGGCATCGGCATCGGCATCGCCTGTGCCGCGCTTGTCACACCGTCTCCTCTGCTGCTACGCCAGCAACGTATTGGAATCGGTATTTGCCGATCTGAATCTCGTCACCCGGGTCGAGCCGTACTGAATCAACGCGCTGGCGGTCGACGTAGGTCCCGTTGAGACTGCCCAGATCTATGAGGTTCCACTCGTCGCCATCGGACTCGAAGCGGGCGTGATGGCGGGACACGGTGATGTCATCGAGGAAGATCGGAGCCTCTGGTGCCCTGCCGGCAACCATGACATCGCCCGATAGATCAATCCGAGTTCCAGCGCCAGGCCCCCGGACGATCACCAGCAAATGCTGACCAACCTCCACCGGACCGATGTCAGGGAGTTCAACGGCCTGTTGGGGCCCGGTATCGCTTGTTGCAAGTCCCAGTCCATGAACGGTGCCAGTGATGTCCGAGGCACCGGCATGGGGGGCTGTGCTGACGACTGGCTCGCCGCATTCAGCACAGAATCTGTCACCGGGAGCCAGCTCGTAATCACAGTTGGAGCACTTTTGAATCACAAAGCCTGAACCTAAGGTTCAGCCTATGGATTGGCAAGCGACTTAGCCGGAGCCGAGCAAGAAACTACTCGGCGATGAGCGCTTCGTACTCCGCCGCGCTCAGCAAACCCTCAAGTGGACCTTTAGACTCGGGGGTCAGTTCAACGAGCCACCCGTTTCCGTATGGGTCTGTATTCAGTACCTCCGGCGAGGTCTCGACGACGTCGTTACGCGATACCACGACACCGGAGATGGGGGCGTAGATGTCAGAGACGCTCTTGGTTGACTCCACTTCGCCGCAACTGTCGCCAGCGACCAGCGTGGCACCGGGCTCGGGGAGCGTGACGAAGACGATGTCGCCGAGGGCGTCCTGGGCATGGTCGGTGATGCCGAAGCGCACGTTGCCGTTTTCGGTGACAAAAGCCCACTCGTGTTCTGGCGAGTAGCGAAGATGGTCTGGGTTCATGTCGGTCACCTTATCGAGCGTCGCGGGGTACTGCCTGAGTATGTCGAATGATCCGCAGTGCCTGTTCTATGTAGAGGCCACCAGCCCACCAATAGAGACCGGTCCCCCACAACGCAAATGCCCAACCGAATACCTGACAGACGGTAGCTATCCAACTGGGCCCAGTTCCCAGCAGGATGAGCGGAAACGCGTAGAGAAGGCAAAAAGTCGCGGCTTTGCCGATGAAATGGACCGGTAGTCCGGTGATACCTCGTGTGCGTTTCAACACCAACAGCACGATTGCCATCACGAGGTCGCGTGCCACCAGCAAGGCGACGAGCCACCAAGGAATGATGTCCCGCAGGAGTAGGCCGATCAGCGTCGCGAGGATGTAGAGTCGATCGGCCAACGGGTCGAGTAGCTGGCCCAGCCGGCTTATCTGGTTCCACCGTCTGGCGATCTTGCCGTCCAAATAGTCAGACAGCCCGGCAAAGATCAGTAAGACGATCGCCCAACCATCGGCTTTGGGCACGAGGATCAGCCACAGGAACAGCGGCACGCCGAGTAATCGCAGGAAACTCAGCAGGTTCGGGACCGTCAACACTCGGTCGGTCTGTACCTCTGTCTCTTGTACCTCCACCCGAACCTACTGCTCTGGAGTCGGTGGGTCCGGCGGACTGAATGGCGATGTCGTCGTTGGTGGGGGTTCACCACCGGCCGATGGACCGGCCGGTGGTTGCCAGGGTTGAGTTGGCGGACTGGTCGGCGGTGGGCCTGCGACGGGCGGACTGGCCGGCGGTTGCCAGGCTTGCGGGGCTTGGGGGGCTGAGTTTGGGGGTTGGTACGGCTGGACGGGCGGACCCGGCGGGTACTGCTGCGGCACCTGGCCCGAGGCCGTGGCCATCGCGGGTGGATAAGCGCCCGGCGGCAGGCCCGTGCGCTTCTTGCGCGATCGAACGAATGCCCAGATCGCGAGCAGGACGAAGATCGCGCCGACAACAATCAACCCGATGCCGGCTGGGAAGAGGAACCTCGACTTCACGCCAACCTGGAGATCAATGGCCACCTGCTCGGAAGTGTCAGCGTTCATCACGACCAGGGTCTGGGTTGCAGCCGGGTCAATCGAAATCCGCGGTGAATTGCCCTGCGCGCGCACCGTCCAGAAACTCTGATCCATCGGGGGCGCGGGTTGGTCCTTGCCAGGAACGGGGATGACCTTGGTGCCGCCGCTGTCGGACGAGATGTCGGAAACGATGTCGTGCGGGAATCCTGACAAGTACTGATTCACCTGATTGACGGGCCCAACCCCGATGAAGAGCCGCTTGCCGTTTGTCGACTCGGCGCCGACTGTCAGGTCAGCGAGTCCGGAAAGCGTGTCACTGGTGCCTCCCGTGTCGACTGCGAAATCGTTGAAGACGAGTGCTTTGCCGTCGCCATTCGCGTTGCCAGCCTCAGCCGAAAACTCGCCATCACTGCCGGCACCGACAACGATGCCGGTTCCGATCGCGATGCTGCCCAGGCCGAACAGCAAGAGCAATATCCCCACGATCACCAATACGACGCGCTTCATTCGATCCCCTCAGATTCCATCTGCGTTTCGTCACGCTATCGGACATCACCCGACCCGCCCGATTGCTCAGGATGTGTCGGACCTTGTGTTGCAGCAGCATTCTGTGCCAACGCCGATTACGCCTTGAGCAGTACCAGCACAACTCCCACCAGCATCCCCGCGACAGCCCAACCGACACTTCGGGGCCAACTCATGCCCCCGCGCCTGGCCAGACTCCCGGATGCGATCGAGAAGCACGCTGTCAACAGGAGCAGTGACGCCCGGACCGCCGCCTCAAATGACCCATCGAAGAGCGTGGACAGGAGGATCGCAGCGCAAGCGAGGGCCGCTGGCAACATCAACGCAAAGGTGTGTCGGGACACCTCACACACGCTGAGGGACAGCCGACTCTGGCTGTGATCTGCCCGGTGTTCGATCAATCCAGCCCACCCATGCGCCACGGCGACAGACAACGCTGAAGCGACGGTCAGGAGGATCAACTCCCCCGACTCCTTGACCGCTCCCTTCCAAGTGGACGCGGCCACGACCGCGAAGACGGTCAACGACGAATAGATGACCAGCGTAAGGCTGTGGCCAAAGCCATCCCGGGCTTCCGTGCTCATGCGCTAGTTGTATCGCAGCAACTGCAGCGTCGTGAGTCCTCGTGATCTCACGATCGGAGCAGCCAGCTCCCAACAGCGCTGAAGCGGCAGAGTGCAGCGGCGCTAAGGGGTTGCACATTCTCCAATACCGATATATCGTTACTACATCGAGTAAGTGCATCGAGTAATAGTCGAAGTACACTGAACACCTCGATCGACGCAGTCAGGAGCGCGGCTTCAATGCCCCGCACGACTGCCGACACATCCGATGCGATCAGCGGATCGCACCACTGACCTCCCCAGGAGCAGAAATGAACAGCAACCACAATTTTGAGCAAGAAGAGAACAGCAACGACCACAACCATGGTCAGAGTCGTGACCAGGACCGCGGCCGAGGTCGCGGTCGCCACCGGGGCGGACCCCGGGGCGGGCACCGTCAACGCGGCGGAGGTCGCCGGGGTCGCGGTGACGTCCGGTTGGCACTGTTGGCGCTCATCGACGAGGAGCCTCGACACGGATATGAGCTCATGCAGGCAATCGCCGAACGAACTGACGGGGGCTGGCAACCGAGTCCCGGCTCGATCTACCCAGCCCTGGCACTGCTGCAGGACGAAGGGCTCATCCGAGTGGTCACCGACGATTCCGGTCGCGGGGTCGCGTCACTGACCGACGAGGGCACTGCGTACATGGCCGACAACAAGGAAGCAATCAACGCGGTGTGGGAATCGGCCCACTCCGGTCGCTCGAATGCTCGTCGCGACGCTGGCAGAAGCATCGAGGGCGTCGCGTTAGCGCTCAAGCAGGTCATTCACGTTGGCAGCCCCGAACAGGTAAATGCCGCTGCGAAGGTACTGGCAGACGCGCAAAGATCGCTGTACCTGATCCTTGCCCAGGATCCAACCCAGCGGGAAGCCGACAACAAGTAGCCGACTAATCGGCAAGTCAGCTCGAGTGGGTGTGCGGCAACGGTCGCACACCCACTCGTTGCTTCCGTCCGTGCCACCGGCGAGTGCGGGTAAGTTGGCCTAAACGGCGTCACTCAGCAGCCCGATGTTCGGAGAGCTCATGGCGGATCCCCGCCCCCGCAAGCCGCGTTCGCGCAAGCCAAAGGCCGCCGAGTCGACTAAACGCGGCCGCAGCACCCAACACGGATCGCGCCGAGCCGCCTCGCATACTCGACCACCCCGCAAGATGCGAACAACTTCCCCGCACTCGGCACCGACCACATTCGCGGCCTGCGGCGTGCCTTCCGAACTGGTTCGAGTTCTCGCCGGGTTGGGCATCACGACGCCCTTCCCCATCCAGGCGGCGACGCTGGCCGATGCGATACGGGGCCGGGACATCCTCGGCCGAGGTCGCACGGGATCTGGAAAGACACTCGCCTTCGCCTTGCCAGTCGTCGCACGCCTCGCGGGCGGCGTAAGCGAGCCCAAACGCCCCCGCGCCGTGATCCTCGCTCCAACCAGAGAGCTGGCCAACCAGATCCATGCCACATTCGTGCCATTGGCTGCGGCGTTCGGCCTCAAGACCGTCGCCGTCTATGGCGGCGCTGCCCCGCGTCCCCAAATTGCTGCACTTCGCCGCGGCGCCGACATCGTGGTTGCAACCCCCGGGCGCCTTGACGATCACATTCGATCTGGCCATGCCCGACTCGATCATGTAGCAATTGCGGTCATCGATGAGGCGGATCACATGGCCGACTTGGGCTTCCTCCCCGAGGTGCGGGCACTACTGGATCAGATGCCACGACAAGGCCAACGTCTCCTGTTCTCGGCAACCCTCGACGGTGACGTGGACGTCCTGGTTCAGCAGTATCTCGATGCACCCAAAACCCACAGTGTCGATGAGGATGAGGGCGCGAACGAGGCGAGCCACCACGTGCTTCGGGTTGATTCTGGCGACCGGTTGGCCGTCATGACCGACCTCGCGCAGGCTCCCGGAAGGACCATCGTGTTCACCCGCACCAGGCTCGGCGCAGCGAAGCTCACTGAGCAGCTGACCCACGCTGGAGTTGCGGCGGTCGATCTACACGGCGATCTGAGCCAAGCCGTGCGCGCACGCAACCTCAGAGCGTTTACGCAAGGCCGGGCAACAACCCTGGTCGCGACTGACATCGCCGCCCGCGGTATCCACGTCGATGATGTTGCTCGGGTTGTCCACGCCGATCCCCCAGACGAACATAAGGCCTATGTGCATCGTTCGGGTCGTACCGCACGGGCCGGTGCCGCTGGCACAGTCATCACGATCATGACTGGTCGCCAAACTCGGGTAGTGCGCGAATTGACCCGCCGCGCTGGGGTGAGCACGACCACCACCCGCGTTACCCCGGGCCACCCATTCCTGCAGGAGATCGCGCCCGGCGACCGGACCACCAGTCGAGTCGAGCCCGAGCCAAAGCAGTCGCGGGAGGAGGGTCGCAGTTCACGAACCCGCGCAGCCGGTCACTCCAACCGCCGACAGGGCGGAAACAAACGCACTGCGCAGGGTAGTCGAGATACGCGCCGGAAGAGCCCAAAGGGCCGTGGACGACCACGACCCGGCGACGCCCGCGGCAGACGTTAGGTGTTGGCAACCGATCGACCCGCAGCTAGTCAACTCCAGGTGAACCCGCCTACGTCGCCAACGGCCTCGATTGCCAACCATCTACATTTGGGTATGACCAGCCAGACTCGCAACGGAAGGGACCGGGCATGAGCGCAAAGGACCGCGCCGACCGAGCCGACGACCTTGAGTCGCGGACGACCGGCCGCATGCGCCTGGGCGACTATGTGCGCCCACCAAATGAGACTCTGGCGTCGGTGCTGGCAGCGTGGCGGCACCCGGAAGCAAAGGCGCCGCCAGACGCTCCAGCACGATTTGGATTCATGTCCAAGGGCGAGTTCTTCCGAGTGCGGGTGCTGACCGCGGATGACTCCGACAAGCTGCTGGACTTCATGCAGGATGGCCTCAGCGATCACTCGCGCGAACTTCGATTTCTCACCTCGGTGCCCCAGGTTCGGGCCCGGGTGTCAGCCCAGCTGTCGCAGCGCGATGGGTACAAGCGAGTCGGTCTGATCACCACCACGGGAGAAGGACCGCAGGAGGTGATCGTTGCGATGGCGGAGTATGCCGTGCTGCCCGACGACGAACCACCGGAGGTTGCAATTGCGGTCGCCGACGATTACCAACATCGAGGTATCGGAACGAGTCTGATCACAGCGCTCGCGACCCTGTCCTTGGCTGCTGGACACCAGAAGTGGAGCGGTGACGTACTCCACGAGAACGACCCGGTATTCGCGTTACTCGGAGAGGTCGGGCACGTCAGCGTCACCGACGAGAGTGGTGGCGTCGCGCATGTGGAAATCGACCTCGACCCGGCGAAAGTGCTCGTCGCCCATTAGCCGTTGCTGGGGACCCGTCGCGCGAGGCGCGCAGTAGGGACAGGGCAGACTTGCCAGGTGAGCAACCAAGCATCGCCCCAAGACCTGTCCTTCACCACTGTGTGCGCGGAGACTGAGGTCTTCCCCATCACGATCCATCTCGGCCAGAAGTTGGCGATCACAAGTTGGCTCTTCCGAAAGCCCAAGTACTGGCTGGATGAAGAAGAAACGCGATTGACCATCGAGGAGATCGAACAGATCCTCGCACAGCGGGCGAGTTCCAGCGACGCGCTGCGGGCAGCCGTCGCCGACCTCCAGCAAGCGGTAACCGACCTGGCACTGTCGCTGAACATCAGTTCCGACGATGCTGTGGCGGCAATTGCCGAACAGCTCGCCGCCGCGTCGCCGCTGACTGCCGGTCAGCTCAACGAACTTGTGCCCGGCTAAGGCCGGTCAGGTTTGCTCAGGGAGCATCAGGATCGCACCGGAAGGACACTCGCTGACGCAGATTCCGCAGCCCTTGCAGTAGTCCAGGTCAAAGGCGTAGTCACGACCGTTGTCGCCTGCCGCCGATCCGGCCACGAACTTGATGACGGCATTGTCCGGGCAGACCCCAAAGCAGTTGTCGCAACCGAAGCAATTGCCACAGGACAGGCAGCGGCGGGCTTCGAACAGCGCGTTCGACTCGTTGAGCCCGTGCTTGACCTCCGCGAATGAATCCAGGCGGCGGGCGACTTCAAGTGTCGGCCGCACCGTCTTGTCCGCGTCGGTGTAGTACCAGGTATTGAGGTCATCAAACGTCGCCAACGGCGGCTGTGCTTCATGCACGAACGGTTCACCCATGAGCCACCCATTGATGTTGCGGGCGGCCTGCTTGCCATGACCGATTGCCACGGTCACGGTGCGTTCGGAGGGAACCATGTCCCCACCGGCGAAGATCCCGTCAAACCCCGTCATCATTCGCTCATTGACTTGCACCACTCCGTCGGTGACGGCTAGCCCGGGAACGCCGTCGAGCAGCGACAGGTCGACTTCCTGCCCTAACGCCAGCACCAGGGAATCGGCGGCGAGCTCTTCAGTTTCTCCCGTCGGTTGCGGGAACCCCGTGTCATCGAGTTCCATCCGCTCGACGGTGATGTGGTCGTCGTCGACGTGCTTGATAGTCGACAACCAGCGCATCAGCACGCCTTCTTCCAGGGCTTCCTCGACCTCAATGTCGTGGGCGGGCATCCGATCTCGGGTGCGGCGATAGACGATCACCGCTTCCTCGGCGCCGAGGCGCTTGGCGGTTCGGGCGGCATCCATGGCAGTGTTGCCGCCGCCATAGACCACGACGCGGCGGCCGAGCAGTGGCTTCTCTTCGCCCTCCATGTCCCGTAACAGCGCGACCGCATCGAGAATGTGCGCCGACTCGCCTGCGGGAATGTACGCGCGCTTACCGATGTGGGCACCGACCGCCAGAAAGACCGCGTCGAATCCCCCGCCCTCCTTGGCCGCCAACACGTCGTCGACCCGGCTGTTGAGTTCGAGGCCAACGCCTAGATTCAGGATCCGTTCGATCTCGGCATCGAGGACGTCTCTGGGCAGGCGGTAGGCGGGGATGCCAAAGCGCATCATGCCGCCAGCCTTGGGACCGGCATCGCGCAAGACGACGTCGTGCCCGAACCGACGCAAGTGGTAGGCCGCCGACAGCCCGGAGGGCCCTGCGCCTATCACGAGCACACGCTTGCCGGTGCTGGTTGGTGGAGCGTCGAATGTCCAGCCATCCTGCAGGGCGGCGTCACCGAGGAATCGTTCAACCGAGTTGATCCCCACCGGCTGATCGAGTTGTGCTCGGTTGCAGGCGGTTTGGCAGGGGTGGTAGCAAACGCGTCCCATGATGGCGGGGAATGGATTGTCGCGGACCAAGACCCGCCACGCATCCTCGTAGCGGCCCTCCTCCGCGTCGTACAGCCACCCTTGGATGTTCTCCCCCGCCGGACACGCGTTATTACACGGTGGCATCGAGTTCGTGTATATGGGCCGTTCCGTGCGCCACGTGCCCGTCTTGTTGGCCAAACTCGATCCGACGTCGAGCGTGATTGCGAACGGCTTCTCCACAGCTACTCCTCGATCTTCGTTGAATCCGCGGACGGATCCGCAGACTCGGTGGCGACAGGTTCAATGGTGCCTGCGGACCCGTCGCTACCGGCCTGGATGCCGTCGCCGTCGCCGTCCCCTAGCAGTCCGTACCGCGCGATGTTCCGGTCAGCCCTGGCCTGCAGCATCGCTAGCGTGTCGACATCTGGGTTGGCGCCGAACAGGTGGGCGTACCGTTTCTGCCGCTTTAGGTAGTCGGTGACGGGCACCCGCTGGCGGATCTTCGTCACCGCTGTCACCTCTCCGGCCCGGGCTTCGAAGACCGGGAAGAGTCCACTCTGGGTCGCCAGGCGCGCCAGGTTGATCGTGTCGTTGCTGGCCGACCCCCACCCGAGTGGGCAAGGAACCAGTACGTGCAGGTAGCGCGCGCCGTGCATGGACATCGCCGTCGTGACTTTGTCCTCCAAGTCGTGCAGGTCGGCCACTGTCGCCGTCGCCACATACTCAACGTCGTGCGCCATCGCGATTCGAGGCAGATCTTTGCCTTGGCCAAACGGATTGCCGGGGTGTTCGCCAACCGCTTGGGTGGTCATTGTTCGTGCGGCCGGCGGGGTGGCACCAGACCGCTGAACCCCAGTGTTCATGTACGCCTCGTTGTCGTAACAGATGTAGAGGACGTCATCGTTGCGTTCGAACATGCCCGACAGGGTGCCCATCCCAATGTCGACCGTGCCGCCGTCGCCCCCTTGTGCCACAACGCGAGTGCTCGCCTGACCTTTGACACGCAACGCGGCCGCAACTCCAGTTGCCACCGAGGGAGCGTTGCCAAACAACGAATGCAGCCACGGAATCTGCCAGCTCGTCTCCGGGTACGGCGTTGAGAAAACCTCCAGGCAGCCGGTCGCGTTCACCGCGATGATGTTTCCGTCCGCGGCGCGCATCGCAGCATCCAAGGCGTATCGCGCACCAAGTGCCTCGCCGCATCCCTGGCACGCCCGGTGTCCGCTGTTGATGGAGTTGCTGCGGTTGGGATCGGACTGCACCGAGGTGATGTCGAGCAGTCGGTTGCCGACGGCGAACGAGCCGACTTGATAGAACTTGACCGGGTCACTCATCGCGACCCACTCGGATCGTCAAGGGGTGTCGCAACCCGCGGGCCGCTCGGTGTCACCGCGTGCGGATCACCGACCGCACCCACATCCCTGAGCATGTTCTCCGCAGCGGGGCCTGAGCGTCGTCGACTCCGAGATCGTTGCAATTCCATCTCAATCAGATCCTCCCGCAGATCAAGGAACGTCAGCTCATCCAACTCCCGAGCTTGCGCCTTCATGATCATCTCTTGCAATGACCGAGTCAGGATGGGGCGTCCACCAAGTCCAGCAATCACTGTCGACATCCTGATCGGTAAGTCGGCCAGAGCCGTTCGGACGTTGGAACTCACGATGCCCCCGATGCCAACGGCGAGCGACTTCTCCAGCACCACGACGTTCTTCGCACCCGCGAGAGCCTGCCGAACCCGTTCGAGTGGGAAGGGTCGGAAGGAGGTAATCCCCAGTACGCCGATCCGGTGTCCGTCCGCGCGCAACTCATCGACGGCATCCTGCAAAGTGCCCAACACCGAACCCAGCGCGACGATCACAGTGTCCGCATCCTCGACTTTGTACGAGGAAATTAACCCGTCGCGGACTCGGCCGGTGGCTTGGCCGTAATCGGCCGCGATCTGTGGGATCAATTCCAGCGCGCGCATTTGCCGAAGGTGGGCCAAATACCGCACTTCCATGAATGCCTCCGGACCCACCATCGCGCCGATAGAAACAGGCTCAGCAGGATCCAGAATCTGGCGGGGTTCAAACGGAGGGAGGAATGAGTCGACGACGTGCTGGTCGGGCAAGTCGACCTCCTCGACTGCGTGGGTGAGGATGAAGCCATCCATGCAAACCATGATTGGCAGCGACACTTCCTCGGCCAACCGGAACGCCTGGATGTGCAGATCGACAGCCATCTGGTTGTCCTCCGCGTACAACTGAATCCAACCGGAGTCGCGTTGACTCATCGAGTCGGAATGATCGTTCCAGATGTTGATCGGCGCACCGATCGCCCGATTGGCGACCGTCATCACGATGGGCAGTCCCAACCCGGACGCGTTGTAGACCGCCTCAACCATGAAGAGCAACCCTTGGCTCGCGGTTGCTGTGTACGAGCGAGCGCCCGCTGCCGACGCGCCGATCGAGGCGCTCATCGCCGCGAATTCGCTCTCGACGTTGAGGTACTCGCAGTTTGCCAGTGATCCCGACTTCACGAGCTTGCTGAGCGTCTCGACGATGTGTGTCTGCGGGGAGATGGGATAGGCGCAAATTACCTCTGGGCGCGACAGCGCCACAGCGGCAGCGACGGCTTGCGATCCCTCAATTTGCTGCAGCACTAGCTTCACCAACCTTGCCTTGTCCGCCAACAACATCGAGGACGTCCTGATGGGCCTCCGCAGCAGCAGCTGCGTTGCTCTCACCCAGCTCCCCGGGGAATCGCTCGCGCACTGCCTTTTGGACACCCGCGAGCGAAACAACCCCAGTCAACGCCGCGAATCCCCCGAGCAAGACCGCGTTGGGAACCGGTTTACCCACCCATCGCTTGGCGATTTCCGTCGCTGGAACCGTGATGACATGGTCGAGACCCCGTTCGGCCACAAACTCAGCCATGCCCAGCTCATGGAGGGTCCGGTGGGTGTTGATCAGGATGAAGGCGTCGTTGGAAAGTCCTGCGAAGAGATCCACCTGATTGAGCAGAGTCGCATCCTGGATGATCAGGCCGTCGGGCACAACGATGGGTTCGCGGTTGCGGATGGGTACCTCGGCGATGCGGCAGTAAGCGACCACCGGCGCTCCCGTTCGCTCCGATCCAAAGCTCGGGAAGGCCTGCGCGTGTTTGCCTGCGGCGAAGGCCGCCACAGACATCAACTCGGCAGCTGTGACCACTCCCTGTCCGCCACGTCCATGGATCCGGGTCTGGAACACAGGTGGTCCCTTCACGTCAGCTCAACAGGTCAGTCGTTGGCGGGTCGCCGTCGTCTTCCACCTTATCCCGGGAAGGTTCGGTCGACCACCTCGTGACCGTCGCGCGCACCGTCACTGGGCAGCGCCACCGGCGGAGCTTGGACAGCCTCCATCAGTCGATTCAAAGCGTCGACCCCGCCTGTGCGGTACGCCAGCCAGTTGGCGCCCGAACCCCGGAACCGGGCACGGTCCAATTCGGCTGACCACTGCTGCAGCGTCGACGTAGCAGTGGTCACCGTGGTGTCCAGATCAGGGCCGACCTTGCGTCTGACTTCGGCGAGAGCGGCCCAGGCACCCTCCCGGTACTTCAGTGCGGGAACCGGACTACCAGTCCGACTCAGGTCACACATCGAAGTGTCACCCGCAGCATGCTGCAGATGGACCAACGCAGCAGCCAACATCGCCGCGAGGGCATCTCGGGGATCCATCGGGTTCCCCTTCGGGATGCGTCTCGGGATGCCTGGTGAGCGGGTCTCGGGCTCTGGCGGTTCTATCGGCAGTCGCAGCGCTGTTCGCGCGGCACGCCTCCTAACACCTGATCGACATGCATGCCACAGCCTGAGAACGTTGCTTTGCGGCAGCGTGGGCAAGTCGCGGGACTACACATTGATGACCTCCGAATATGGTTGATGAGTTACTGGACTATATACCCCCTGGGGTATTTTGCCAAACGCGCTTTGGCTGATGAAACACAGTATCGGCCGCCCGTGAACCAGCGGCGAAGTTGCGCGGATCACCCTGAGCGGAAGTTGCCGACCTGATACCCCCTGGGGTATCCTGGTGCAGTCAACGACACCCGAACATTGGAGCCTGACGTGGCCTTGATCAACCGAGTCGCAGCCGTACCCGCTGTTGATGGAGCGCAGGCCCGCAAGCTCGTCCAAGACGGAGCGCTTCTGCTCGATGTTCGCGAGCAAGGCGAATGGAACGAGGCACACGCGCCGCAGGCACAGTTGTTGCCGCTGGGTTCGCTCACCAACGCGTCGTCAAAGCTCCCCAATGACCAGACCATCGTGGTCGTTTGCCGTAGCGGCAGCCGATCGAACACAGCTGCCGGGTACCTCAATACTCGCGGCTACAAGGCAGTCAACCTCGCTGGGGGCCTCGGCGCTTGGGCGGTTGCCGGCGGTGAGTTGGTCAACGGTGCGGGTCAACCGTTGACGGTCTAACCCATGAGTGGCGGCTTGTTGGTCGTTGTCCTTGTTGGCGCCATCCTCGGCCTCGTACTCGGCCTGCTCGGTGGAGGTGGCGGGATTCTTGCCGTCCCACTGCTCGTAGCGCTTGGTGAGCCGGTCCTGGTGGCCTCGACGATGTCACTGGTGATCGTCGGGACTGGCGCGGCCGCTGCGATCATCCCGCACCACCGCGCACAGCGCGTGGACTGGCGGGTCGGGTTAACGTTCGGTGCCCTTGGATCTGTCGGCGCTATCGTCGGCGCGCGCGCCGCCCAATCTGCCAGCGACGCTCTCCTCCTCGGTGGACTCGCAGTCATGCTGGTCATCGGCGCGACGACCATGCTTCGAGCCGCCGTCAAGTCTCGACGCCTGATCACCAGCGAAGAGACTGACCAACTCGTCCCCACATCAGATCTGGACAGCCCGGATGTCACCGACAGCGAGTCTACGGTTAGTCAGCCGCGCGGGACTGCATCGACAATCCGGATGGTGCTGCTCGCCTCGGGTGTCGGGCTCATCACCGGCTTCTTTGGGGTGGGAGCCGGCTTCGTCGTCGTACCCGCGCTGATCGCTGCCATGAACCTGCCGGTCAAGCGCGCCACCGCAACTGGCTTGGTGGTCATCGTGATGAACTCGGCGGTTGCCCTTGCGGTTCGTCACAGTGACTTGGGACCCCTGAGTCTGACGTTCTCCCTGGCCGCCGCCACTGCGATATTCGCCATCATTGGCGCGCTGGTGTCCTCGCGTATCCCTGGATGGGTCTTGTCGGGTGCCTTCGGAATCTTGATGCTGCTGGTCGGTGGATTCACCGTCGTCAGCGCGATCCTCGCTGGGTGACCTCAACCGAACGGCCCGGCCACTACTGAACGACTGGCTTGCCGGCCGCTTCCCACGCGACGATCCCGGCGTTCAAATCCGACACATTGGTGAAGCCAGCATTGCTCATCTGCGTCAAGGCCTGGCCCGACCGATTGCCGCTGCGACAGTAGATGGCGTAGGTCGTGTTCTTGTCCAGGCCAGCGATCTGGGTCGCGAAGTTGCCCGACTCGAAGTCGATGTTCCTGGCGCCTTCGATGTGACCGCTGGCGTATTCGGCTGGGGTTCGAACGTCGAGCACAACCGTGCCAGGTTGCTGGATTGCCGAAGAGAACTCCGCCACCGACAGATGCTGACCTGAGGACACCGCGGACTGACTTGCAGAGTCGCTGCTCGTCGAGGACGAACAGCCGCTGACCCCGACGATTGCGGTCGCGGCCAATGCCGCTGCAGCAGCTCCTGTTGCCCAGCGGCGCTTGGGGCTCGTGATGGACATAGAGACTCCTCGTCGGTACAGCTGATCGATGCGCAGTGGTGGGTGGTTTCATCGGGCGAACACGCCTAGCGACGCGCCCACCTCGGTATCAGGTTAGGCAATCACCGGTTCGTGCATGGCTTCCCAGGCGGCGAAGCCACCAGCCAGATCTGAGACGTCATCGAGACCACGGCTGCGAAGGAAACTGCCAGCGACGCTTGAGCGCCAGCCGCCAGCACAGTAGGTCACGATTGGGCGATCCGTGGGCACCTCCTCGAGGCGCCGACCGAGCTCGGCCAACGGGATGTTGGCGGCACCATCAATCGTTCCCGCGTCGAGTTCGCCGACATTGCGGACATCGAGTACCCACGGTGACACCGGTCCGGCGATGACGTCGGCCAGCTGCACCGGCGTCAGCCGGCTTGCCTGCTCGACCTGGTCGTCCAACGCGATGAGAACCTCATCGACGTTGCCGATGAAGCCGAGTACCGAGTCGAACCCGATGCGCGCCAGTCTAGTTGCGACCTCGTCCTCTCCCCCGGGTGCCGCGATGATGACGACTTGGTCGCCGGGCTGCAAAACCATGCCAGCGGTTTCGGCGAACCTGCCGTCGGCTGGAATATTGATCGAATCAGTGAGGTGCCCAGCCGCGAAATCCAGGTTTTCGCGGGTGTCGATGACGGTCGCTCCCGCGGCCCGGGCGGCGGTCACCGCGTCGGCGTCCAGATCCCGCAAGCTGCGATCGGAGTCAAGGACATCGCGGTTCTTGCGGTTGAGGATCGCGTCGTAGACGAAGTACTCCGGCGCGGGGGGCTGGCCAGCGGTGACGATGGAGACGAACTGCTCCTCCGACATCGGCTGGCAGGCGTAGTTGGTCAGCCGTTGCGCACCGATCGTTGACTGCAACTCGGTCGACAGGTTCTTGCCGCACGCGGAGCCAGCGCCGTGCGCTGGGAAGACCCTGACTTCATCGGGCAGTGACATCAGCTTGTGCTGGATCGAGTCGTAGAGCTGTTTGCCCAGCTCGTCGGCTGTCACGCCGATTGAGGCGAGCAAGTCCGGCCGGCCGACGTCACCGATGAAGAGCGCGTCTCCAGTCAGAACCCCATACGGAACCTCTGGGTTCAGACCGTCGTGCACCAGCAGGCTGATCGACTCAGGAGTGTGACCTGGTGTTGCCATGACTTTCAGCCAGACGTCTCCCAGGACGATGCGCTCACCGTCCTGCAACGAGCGACTGGCGTATTCGGTCTCGGCAGCCGCTCCGTAGGCGATCCATGCTCCGGTTGCCTCTGCCAACTCCAGGTGGCCAGCGAGGAAGTCAGCATGGAAGTGAGTATTGATCACACCGATGATCGTCAGGCCATGTTCGTTCGCGTCGTCGACGTACTCGGTGACGTCGCGGCGAGGGTCGACCACAACCGCCTTACCAGTCGATTCATCGCCGATCAGGTACGACGCCTGGGACAGACAATCCAAGTAATGCTGGGCAAAGTACACGAGAGGACTCCTCATGACGACTAGTGAACGTAGGTTGATGGTATACCCCAGGGGGTATATGCTTCAAGTCTAGCCAGCCGCGAAACATTCCCGGATGCGTCGCGACGCACAGTGCTGCCAGAGATTGCAGACCGACGATGGGAGTCCAGCAAATGACCTACGGAAAAGACGTTCAACAGGAGCTTCGCCCGCATGCTCGCGAACTGCGTCGGATGATTCCGGACGTGTACAAAGCGTTCGGCGCTCTGCACTCGGCTGCGCTGACCGACGGTGCGCTAGACGCTAAGACCAAGGAGCTGATGGCCTTCGCGATCTCGGTGAGCAAGCAGTGCGACGGCTGCATTGCCGCTCATGCCAGAGGTGCTGCCATGCAGGGCGCGACCCTTGAGGAGGCAGCCGAGGCCATCGGTGTGGCAGTGCTGATGAACGGTGGCCCGGCGACGGTGTACGGACCCCGAGCCCTGTCCTCATTCGCTGAGTTTCATGCCGACGTGCATGCCAGCGGAGCAGCCGCGCCCAACTGAGGCCGAGCGATCCGCACGTCCAGTCCAGATGCGATCACTCGGGGTCGACGATCGGGACTGCTAGCCCAACCACGATTGATCCGACACAGACCGTCGCTCCCGGTTTCTGCACTGTGACGAGCACGTGATCGCCACTGCCGGACGTGTTCACAAAGACACTATGCAGTCCTGCGCTCACTGCCGTTTCTGCCGCTGGCTGGCCAGTGAGGCCTACCGTGATCGGCGTATCGACGCTGGCTAAGTACCCGATCGCGACTGTGTAATTCCAATCAAAGACCGAACGCTCCAACGAAACGGAAATTGGACCCGCTCCCCCGGTAGCGCGGTATCTACATCCCTTGACCTTTGCCGCGCCCTTGACTCCCTGCACGGCGCCAGGACGCAGGTTCCCGTTGACATCGAGCACGCGCAAGTTGTCTGTCGTAGTTGAGAAGGCAGGTCTGTCACGAAGCGGTGCGAAGAACCAATCGGTTTGGTTGTAGGGGTAGGCGACCGGGAACAACACATTGCCGGCCACGGACTGCGGGATGAGCGGCGAAGAACGATCCGTCGCCGCGAGTTGGGGCACGGCGTTGTTGGTGTAGTGGATCGAGGCGTTCTTGCTCAGCGCCAGCGCCAACCCGGTGGCGCTGAGGAGAACGCCGGCCACCATGACTGCCGATACGGCACTGCCGATCAGGACGCGGTTCCCCTGGTGCTGCTCGGCATCGGGCGGGTCACCTGCCGGAGGCTCCTGCTCTTGCTCGCCGTCGTCATGCTGCCGGGCCGGGTTGTCGGTTCGTACCGTCATCAGCGACAGCGCTACGGCCATCGCGATCGGTATCAGCGCATCACTGGTGTACCGCAGACTCGCGCCGATGCTGGTGGGTATGCCTGGGGCGAGTCTGCCGAAAGCGAGCACACCGACATCCAGCGTGATGTAGATGAGCGCAACGATCCACGCCCAGCGAGCTGTCGGATTGCGCCGAACCGTCACGGCAACGAACGTCAGCAATAGCGCACAGCAGATCAGCGCGAGAACCAACGGAGTGTCGGCGAGGGCCGAACCCGCACCCATCGGGAGCCACGTCCACGGGCCCCCGAACAAGGCAGGGATCGAGCCGACAACGACCGAGTGGTACCAGGCTGAAAGTGCCGTGCCAACTGACGCTGGATTGTGCGGGTGCACCGCGCTCGCGAAGAAGTACGTCGCGACATAAGCGATCGTCACTGCGGCAAGCGTCAGCCACACTGCCCGCGAGAGACGCCAAGCACCGCGTAAACGGCTTCGCACTCCGCCGGAACCAAGAGCCATCGCCAGGCCAAAGAGAAACACACCGATGATCAGGCTCTTCTCAAAGAACGCCAGTGCGAGAAGGAAGCTGCCAATGATTGTGAGTTGCGAGCGGTTACGCAGCAACCATGCCCGCGTCCCGTCGGCGGAATCATGCGTGGAGCCTCGCGCGGACAATGCCAGAACGGCGCCTGCGCCAGCAACCAGGCCGAATTGCAGCGGAAGTGAATTCAATGCC